>CAZPNH010000039.1:0-8875 GCA_964587635.1 uncultured Bordetella sp. | reverse complement strand
GATATTGCGCCGGTCGACCGGCCCCTGGTCGCGCACCACCTTCTTGTGGAACGGCGGCGGCGGCGCGCTCATGTGCCAGCGCTCGACGCGAAAGCCGTCGGCGAGGCGCTCGATCGCCGTCGGCTTCGACTTGAAGGCGTATTCCTCCGAGCCGCCCAGCGTCTTCGCGTGCACGAAGGCGAGGTGCGCGAAGTCCGACAGGTTGTCCACGATCAGCAGGTAGTTGGCGTCGTAGTGCAGGTAACCCGGATGCCCGCGCCAGCCCGTATCGCGCAGGTAGGGAAAATCGAGGATCTTCGCCGGATCCGCCTGCGCCGCGTCGCCCATCCAGATCCAGACGAGCCTGTCGCGCTCGACGACCGGGTAGCTCTTCACGCTGAGTTTCGGCGGGATGTTGTCCTGCCCGGGAATCTGCACGCACTTGCCCGAGGCGTCGAACTTGAGGCCGTGGTACATGCAGCGCAGGTCGTCGCCTTCGCGCCGGCCCATCGAGAGCTTCGCGCCGCGATGGCAGCAGCGGTCATCCAGCGCCACCGCCTTGCCGCTGTCGCCCTTGTACAGCACCACCGGCTTGCCGAGGAGGGTGCGCGCGAGCAGCCGGCCGTCAATGAGCTCATGGTCCCAGGCCGCCACGTACCAGCAGTTCATGAGGAACGCTTCGGTGGGTGACGCCTGATGGAACGCTTCTTTCTGCATCGCCATGCCAATCTCCTCGTAGCCGCCCGAAACAATTCTGTAATGTACGCCCGATAGGCTGCGGAGCATGAAAATCCATCTCGCAGCCCTCGCATTGACGGTGTTCTCCGGCACCGCCGCCGCCGGAGCGATCTATCCCATCGACCGCGCGGCGATTCTGGCCGGAAGCCGCTTCGACTTCAAGGTCGAGTTCGACAACGCCTCGGCCGCGAGCGACGTGCGGGTCACGGTCAACGGCGTCGACTACGCCAAGGCGCTCGGCGGCAAGCCCGCTTTCATCCCCAGGGAAGACGGCCAGGACGCGTCCTCCGTGGTCGTGCGCGGCGCCGCGCTCGCCAAGCCCGGACGCTACGACGTCGAGGCCAGCGACGGCAGGCAGACGCTCAAGGTGTCCTGGGAAGTGTTCGGCACCGGGCCGCGCCGCGCGAAAAATGTCATCCTGTTCATCGGCGACGGCATGGCCATGGCCAACCGCACGGCCGCGCGCATCCTCTCGAAAGGCATCAAGGAGGGCAAGTACTACGGCGCCCTCGCGTTCGACGACATGCCGCACATGGCGCTCATCGGCACCTCGGGCGTGGATTCCATCATCACCGACTCGGCCAATTCGATGAGCGCCTACACCACCGGGCACAAGTCGAGCGTCAACGCGCTCGGCGTCTACGCGACGCGCGGCAAGGACAACCTGCAGCATCCGAAAGTGGAAACCATCGCCGAGCTGCTCAAGCGCAGGACCAACATGGCGGTCGGCGTGGTGACCGACGCCGAAGTGCAGGACGCCACGCCCGCCGGCATGGTCGCGCACACGCGCCGGCGCGCCGACAAGCCGGAAATCACCGAGATGCTCTTCTTCAGCAAGGTGGACGTGCTCATGGGCGGCGGCTCGGCGTACTTCCTGCCGCAGGGCAACGCCGGCTCCAAGCGCAAGGACAACAACGACTTCATCGATCTGTTCCAGCGCGACGGCTACGCCTACGCGACGACCGACACGGAGATGAAGCAGCGGGCCGCCCTGCCCGGCACCCGCAAGCTGCTCGGCCTGTTCCATCCGGAAAACATGGACGGCGCGCTCGACCGTCATATCCTCAAGAAAGGCAGCGTGCCGCAGTTCCCGGAGCAGCCCGACGTCGCCGACATGACGCGCGCGGCCATCAACGTGCTGTCGCGCAACCGCGACGGCTTCATGCTGATGGTGGAAGCTGGTCTGATCGACAAATTCAACCATCCGCTCGACTGGGAGCGCAGCGTCTACGACACCATCATGCTGAGCAACGCCGTGCAGGTGGCGAAGGATTTCGCCGCGCGCAACAAGGACACGCTGATCATCGTCGTGCCCGACCACACGCACGGTCTGGCCATCGTCGGAACGGTGGACGACGCCAAGCCGGGCATGGAGATGCTCGACAAGGTCGGCACCTACGCCGAGGCCGGCTATCCCAACTATCCCGCACCCGGTCCGAACGGCTATCCGCCGGCGGTGGACGTATCGAAGAGGCTGGCGGTGTTCTACGCCGACTTCCCGGATTATTACGAGACCTACCGGCCCAAGCTCGACGGCCCGTTCGAGCCCGCCGCGCGCAACGACAAGAAGGAAATCGTCGCCAACGAGAAATACGCCGGCTCGGGCGCGCAGCTGCGCCCCGGCAACCTGCCCCGCGCGTCCGCGGACAGCGGCGTGCACACGGCGGACGACGCGGTGCTGACCGCGATGGGGCCGGGATCGGAACAGTTCCGCGGCTTCATGGACAACACCGCGGTGTTCCGCGTCATCGCCGGCGCGCTGGGCCTGGGGCAGCCCGCCAAATCTAAGCCCGCTGCGGCGCCAGCGTCTTCTCGTACAGCACCGCCGCGTTGAGGTCCTTGAGCTGGACCTTGAGCGCGCCGGTCTTCGCGTCGATATTCACCAGGCCGTAGAACTGTCCGCCCTCGCTGGGCGAGGCGTTCGCCTTGCCCGGCGCCTTCTGGTACATCAGCTGCGGGCCGAAGGTGTTGTCGAGCACGTTGGGGCCGAAACCGCCGGCGTGGATCGGGCCGCCCACGAATTCCCAGAACGGGTCGAAATCCCTGAACTGCGCCTTGGCCGGATCGTAGTAATGCGCGGCGCAGTAGTGCACGTCCGCGGTGATCCACACAACGTTTTTCACCTTGCGCTTCTTTAAAGTACTCAGCAGGTCCGCGAATTCGAATTCCCGCCCGAGCACCGGGCCGTCGCCGTTGGCGACCGCCTCGAACATGGGCCGGCCCTGCGCGTCCTTGCCGTCGTCGACGAGCAGGCTGAGCGGCATGTCGGCGGATACCACCTTCCACTGCGCCTTCGAGCGCGCGAGGCCGTCCTTGAGCCAGGCGAGCTGCTGCGGCCCGAGGAAGGCGGCGTCGGGACCCGGCTGCTCCTGCCGGTTGTAGGAATTGGCGCCGCGGTAGCTGCGCATGTCCAGCACGAACACGTCCAGCAGCGGACCGTAGGAAATCTTGCGGTAGACGCGCTCGGACTCGTCGGCGCCGTGGTAGCGCAGCGGCGCGTATTCCAGGAACGCGCGGGTCGCGCGCGCGACCAGCAGCTGCTCGTTCTTTTCCGTGTAGCGCTTGTCGGCGGACAGGTCCTTGCTGTCGGACCAGTTGTTGTTCACTTCATGGTCGTCCCACTGCCAGACCTGCGGCACCTCGGCCGACATGCGCCGGATGTTGTCGTCCATCAGGTTGTAGGCGTAGCGGCCGCGGAACTCCTTGAGCGTCTCGGCCACCTTGCTGACTTCCTCGGTGACGAGGTTCTTCCAGACGGTGCCGTCGGCCTGCTTCACTTCGGCCGCGATGGGCCCGTCGGCGTAGATGGTGTCGCCGCAGTGGATGAAGAAATCCGGGCGGTCGCGCCGCACCGCCTCGTAGCATTTCATGCCGCCCCAGTCCTTGTTGATGCCCCAGCCCTGCCCGGCGGTATCGCCGGACCAGGCGAAAGTCACGTCGCGCCGCTGGTTCGGCATGGTCAGGAAGCGCCCCGCGATGGGTTCCGACAGCGTGCGCTCGCTGGCCAGGCTTTCGAACATCACGCGCACGAACACTTCGCGGTCGTTCGCCAGGCCGGTGAGATCGACGCGCGAAGTGAAGTCGCTGGTCTCCAGCGCGAGCGGGCCGCGTATGCGCATCGCGTCGCTGAAATCGGCCTTGTAGGCGCGCTCGACGACCAGGCGCGCCGGACGGTCGCTGCGGCTCCACAGCATCGCGCGGTCCGCGGTCACGTCGCCGATCTGGATGCCCGAGGCGATCTGCGGGCGCATGCGCTCGGAGGTGATGACGGCGGGGGCCTGCGCCAGCGCGGGAAAGGACAGCGCGACGCCGGAGACGAGCGAATTGCGGAGGAAAAGGCGGCGGGAGTTGCTTTTCATGGCCTATGTGTGATGAAGGAGAAGGGAAGGTTCGTTGCTCATGCGCTCGACGCTGCGCAGCAGCGGCGCGAACTCGCGCAGGCCGGGTGTGGCGCGTCCGGCGATTTTGGCGAAATCGTCCCAGCGTCGCAATCGGATGGCATCCCATGCGAACGGCCGGGAGAGAAAGCGGTCGGCCGAGATGGCGTCGAAGCTGCCGCCCTGCAGCTCCAGGCTGTGCTTGGAGGCGGGCGAGAGCGCGTCCCAATAGCCCCGCTCCACCTTGCACAGATAGCGCTTCGCGTCCACGTGCAGCCGGATCGGTTCCAGCACCGCATCGGAGAAGCTGCCGCGCAGGAACGGGATCGGCAGGTACTGGTGCACGTCGTCGGCCTCGCGCTCGAGGCTGTGCGGCAGCTCGGCGATGAGGTGGCCGATGTCGTGCAGGAACGCCGCGGCGATCAGCTCCGCGGAGGCGCCGCCTTCGGCCGCCAGCATCGCGCATTGCAGCGCGTGCTCGGCCTGGCTCACCGGTTCGGAGCCGTACATCCTGGCCCCCTTTCTTTCGTACAGGTCGAGGATGTCGTCCACGCTCAGGGACATGAGGCCTCCTGGATGAATTGTTTGCGAGTCAAGCAAGTGCGCCCTCGGCGAACTCGGCCTTGCCGATGGCGTCCAGTCTGGCCTGCAGCAAGCCCCTATCCAGCCGGTCTACCGGCAGGCTGACGAAGATCCGCAGCCGATGCTGCAGCTCGTTGAAGGCGCGGAAGAAAGCCCGCTGTTTGGCTTCGATGTCGCCTTGCGCGGCAGCCGGGTCTTTGATCCCCCAATTCGCCGTCATCGGCAACCCCGGCCAGACCGGACAGATCTCCCGGGCAGCCTGGTCGCAGACGGTGATCACGAAATCGAGCGGCTGAGCGCCGGGCGCCGAGAATTCGTCCCAGCCCTTGCTGCGCAATCCGTCGATGGGCAGACGGTTGGACTGCAGCAGTTCGCGCGCAAACCGGCTTACGACGCCGGTCGGATGGCTGCCGGCGCTGAAGGCGCGGAAGCGTCCCGCGCCCAGGGCATTCAGGATCGACTCGGCCATGATGCTGCCAGCCGAGTTGCCGCTGCATAGAAACAGGACGCGCCGCGGGCTTGATTGCACGAGTCTTCTTGCCCCGGGTGGTCAGATCTCTATGCGCGTCGTGCGCGGCAGGCCGCACAGGCGGTCGCCGCAGGAGAGATAGAGATCGACGCCGCGCGGAAAACGCGCCCGGTTGCGTTCCCATTGCGCGGGGAACCCCTCGCCGAGCGCGGGCACCGACAGGCGAACCTCGTTGCGTATGCCCGGACCGGTGAGGCGCCAGCCGGACTCGTGCAAGACGGGCACCTGGAGCACAACGGTCGCGGAGCGCTCGGGATACTCCTTCGAGCCGGCGCTAAAAGACTCCAGCGGCGGCAGTTCCTCCGGGCCGGCCACCACGCCAAAGTCAGCTTCATGCGGGAACGCGGCCATCGAGCATCCGGTGTGAAATTTCAGGCTCGCCGCCGCCCCGCCCGCCGCTGCTCCCGGCGACAGCCACAGGCGCGTGTCCTGATCCAGCAGGACGAGCAGCAGAGCGCTCGCCGCCGCGTGGAGGCCTGACAACGGCTCGAGCCCGGCACCAAGCCTGACCACTGCTCCCGGCGTCGCCAGCGCCGCAAGGCAGCCGTGAAACGCGGCCTGGCTGTCGAGAACGGGGTCGGCGAATTCCGATTTGCGGCGTCCGGCGTTCCCGCGGTCACTTGCCTGAAACATGGGCAGCGATCCTAGAGCGTCGGCGTGAAACTTTTATGACTGCGGACCGGCGGCCGGCTTGATCGAGCTGCCCGGGTAGCGGCGGCGCTCGACGAACATGGCGTTGCCCGGCTCGCGCTTCGCCATCTTCTTCGCCTCGGTGGCCGCCGCCGCAACCTCGGAATGCGTGTTGAAGGTCGCGCGCTCGACCGGAACCACGCCGATCGAGATGCTGGTCAGGCCGAACAGCTGCTTGTCGCCGCGCCGGTCTTCCGCGAGGAAGCCGCCGCGCTGCCGGTCTTCATCCGAGAACAGCGGTGGGATGCGCTCACCGAACACCTTCAGCACGCGCTGGCAGCGCGCTTCCCAGTCCGCGCTCTGCATCACCATCACGAAATCGTCGACGCCGACGTGCCCGCATAAGTCGAGCTGCGGATCGCAGACGTCGGCGAGCGCGCGCGCCGCGAGCTGGATCACCTCGTCGCCGCGGTGATAGCCGTAGACGTCGTTGAACGGCTTGAAATTGTCCAGATCCGCGTAGCAGGCGACGAAGTCGCGCCCCTGCGCCAGCAGCCGCGAGATGTGCTCCGCGATCGGCACGTTGCCGGGCAGCAGGGTCAGGGGATTGGCGTAGCGCGCGGCGACGATCTGCTGGGCGTTGACCTCGCGGATCAGGTTCTGGCTGGTGCCGATGCCGGCGTAGCGGCCGTCCTCGGTGATGACGAAGCCGTCGTACAGGGCGTGGTCGTTGCCTTCGGTCAGCATCATGCTGATTTCCTGGATGCTGATGTCGGCGTCGACGATCAGCGGCTTGTCGTTCATGAACGCCGCGCAGGGCTTGCGGCCGAACAGTTCGCGCCGGTAGGGCCGCGCGAACCGGTCGATGATCGAATGCCGGTTGATCAGCCCGCGCGGCATCGCGCCGTCGACCACGGGGATGACCTGGAGATCGGGCTCTTTCTCGAAGCGCGCGTAAACGACCTCGTTTTCGGTCGCCGCCGAGACCGGCTCCACGCGCTTGAGCAGCTTGCGCGCCGTGACCCGGTTGACGCTGTGCCCGGGCAGCGGAAACGCGAGCACCGGCTCGAGCGACATCCGCTTCCACAATTCAACCGGCGCCGCCTCGTCCGGCGCCGCGGCAGGACAGCCGACGAGGTAGCCCTGGCAGTAGCTGATGCCGAGGTCGCGCACCACCTGGAAATCCGCCGTCTCCTCGATGCCCTCGGCGATCACCGCGCTGCCCGCGACCTGCGCGATCTGCTGGATCGCGCGCGCGATCTGCAGCTTGACCGGGTCGCGGTGGATGCCGTGGATGAAATGCCGGTCCAGCTTCACGTACTCCGGGCGCAGTTCCGACCACAGGCGCAGGCTGGCGAATCCCTCGCCCAGGTCGTCGATGGCGATTTCGAATCCCTCCTTGCGGCACTTGAGCAGCGCCGCCCAGGCGGGGGAGGAATCGACGATCGGCTGGTTCTCGGAGAGTTCGATCACGACCTGCTTGGGTGAGAGTCCGCAGCCCCGCAGGTATTCGAGCAGGATGCCGCCCTCGACGCGCCGTTCGGCGAGCGCGAGGGCGCTGAAGTTCACGAACAGCTTGCCGGCCGCGCCCAGCGCGGCGAAGCGTTCGAGGGCGTTGCGCACCGCGACCAGCTCCAGGTCGCTGGAGAAGCCGTGCTCGCGCGCGAGGTGGAACATCGACAGCGCCGATTCGAACGCCGTGCCCGCCGGACCGCGCGACAGCGCCTCGTGGCCGAATACGCCGCCGCGCCTCAGGTCGAGGATGGGCTGGAACATCGTCCGCAATCCGCCCTGCGTCAGGCATTCGCCCAGCAGCCGCAGATCGGGTTCGTGCGGCGGTTGAGGGTCCATGGGCGGTCCTGCGGCGTGCTCAAGCCGGAAACAAAGGCTTCGCTCGAAAGCTTGACTGAGCACGGCGACCTCGCATGGGGAATGGACCGACGACCGCCTGCCACGCTACTTACCGCCGATGACCGTGATGTGACAGCAATGCAAACAAGGGTCCGGTATTCACGAGCCGGACATATTTCGGGGGTATTTCACGTTCTAGGGAGACTTTCCATGACAAAAAAACAGCCCGCAAACAGGAGCGCCCTCTACCGCCGGGCGCACGGCGAAATGCTCGACAGCTTCGACGAAGAGCTGGAGATGGAGATCGACGACGGCCGCATGGACCGCCTGCTGGACGACATCGCCGCCCATCCCGACGATCAGCCGAAGGCCGCCGGCATGGACCGCCGGCTGTACTTCAAGGAACTGTTCCGCCTGCAGGGCGAACTGGTGAAGCTGCAGGATTGGGTGGTGCACAAGAAGCTCAAGGTGGTGGTGCTGTTCGAAGGACGCGACGCCGCCGGCAAGGGCGGCGTCATCAAGCGCATCACACAGCGCATGAATCCCCGCGTCTGCCGCGTCGCGGCGCTCAGCGCGCCCAGCGAGCGCGAGCGCACGCAGTGGTATTTCCAGCGCTACATCTCGCAGCTGCCGGCCGGCGGCGAGATGGTGCTGTTCGATCGCAGCTGGTACAACCGCGCCGGCGTCGAGCGCGTGATGGGCTTCTGCACCGACGAGCAGTACGAGGAATTCTTCCGCACGGTGCCCGAGTTCGAGAAGATGCTGGTGCGCTCGGGGATCACGCTCATCAAGTACTGGTTCTCCATCACCGACGACGAGCAGCACCTGCGGTTCCAGATGCGCATCCACGACCCGCTGCGGCAGTGGAAGCTGAGCCCGATGGATCTGGAATCGCGCCGCCGCTGGGAGGAGTACACCAAGGCGAAGGAGGCGATGCTCGAGCGCACGCACATCCCCGAGTCGCGCTGGTGGGTGGTCGAGGCGGTGGACAAGAAGCGCGCGCGGCTCAACTGCATCGCCCACCTGCTCGCGCAGATCCCGTTCCGCGAAGTGCCGCATGAACCGGTGACGCTGCCCCCGCGCATCCACAACCCGAACTACATCCGCGGGCCGATCCCGCCCGGGATGTACGTGCCGGCGGTCTACTAGAACACGTTCGAGAACAGGTAGTAGAGCCCGCCCGAGAGCA
>CAZPNH010000038.1:0-8924 GCA_964587635.1 uncultured Bordetella sp. | reverse complement strand
GCGCAAGGTGACCGCCTTCATCGGCCCCTCGGGCTGCGGCAAGTCGACGCTGCTCAGGACCTTCAACCGCATGTATGCGCTCTATCCGGACCAGCGCGCCGAGGGCGAGATCCTCATGGATGGCGAGAACCTGGTGACGACCAAGCAGGACGTCTCGCTGATCCGCGCCAAGATCGGCATGGTGTTCCAGAAACCGACGCCGTTCCCGATGTCGATCTACGACAACATTGCTTTCGGCGTGCGCCTGTTCGAGAGCCTGAGCAAGCGCGAAATGGACGAGCGCGTCGAGTGGGCGCTCGGCCGTGCGGCGATCTGGAACGAGGTGAAGGACAAGCTCAACCAGAGCGGGCAGAGCCTGTCGGGCGGCCAGCAGCAGCGCCTGTGCATCGCGCGCGGCATCGCCATCAAGCCCGAAGTGCTGCTGCTGGACGAACCCTGCTCGGCGCTCGACCCCATCTCGACCGCGAAGGTGGAGGAGCTGATCCACGAGCTCAAGACCGACTACACGGTGGTGATCGTGACGCACAACATGCAGCAGGCGGCGCGCGTTTCGGACTACACCGCGTACATGTACCTGGGCGAGCTGATCGAGTACGACGTGACCGACACCATATTCATCAAGCCCAAGAAAGCGGCAACCGAGGACTACATCACCGGCAGGTTCGGCTAAGGAGCCGGGAGGAAAAACGCATGGGAACCGCAGAGCACATCTCCAAGCAGTTCGAGGCCGACCTGGACACCACGCGCACGCGCGTGCTGCAGATGGGCGGGCTGGTCGAGGCGCAGATCCTCGCCGCCATCCAGGCCTTCTCCACCGGCGAGCCCGCGCTCATCGCGCAGGTGATCGAAAACGACGCGCGCGTCAACGGCTACGAGGTCGCCATCGACGGCGCCATCAACCACATCGTGGTCAAGCGCCAGCCCGCGGCGAGCGACCTGCGCCTGATCATGGCGATCAGCAAGATCGTCACCGATCTGGAGCGCATCGGCGACGAAGCCGAGAAGGTCGCGCGCATGTCCAAGCGCATCCACGAGCAGGGCGCGCATCCCGCGCAGCGCTTCCCGGCGATCCGCCACGCCTCGCAGATCGCGGTGAAGATGCTGCGCCAGTCGCTCGACTCCTTCGCGCGCCTGGACGTGAACAGCGCGGCCGAGGTGCTCAAGGAGGACACGGCGATCGACGACGAATTCCGCTCGGTGCTGCGCCAACTCATCACCTACATGATGGAAGACCCGCGCACCATCTCGGCCTCGCTGGAAACCGTCTGGGTGGCCAAGGCGATCGAGCGCATCGGCGACCACGCCAAGAACATCGCCGAGCAGGTGATCTACATCGTCAAGGGAACCGACGTGCGCCATACCTCGTTCGAGGACGTCGAACGGGAATTGTCCAAGTAGAGAAACAGCCGCCCGCCCATGCCCGCCACGGTACTCATCGTAGAAGACGAACCGGCGATCCTCGAGCTGATCGCCGTCAACCTGGAGCACGCCGGCTTCGAGACGCTGCGGGCGAAGAGCGGGGAGGAAGCCGTGCGCCTGCTGGGCGACATCCTGCCCGACCTGGTGCTGCTCGACTGGATGCTGCCGGGGCAGTCGGGACTGGCGCTCGCGCGGCGCCTGCGCGGCGATTCGCGCACCAAGGAAATGCCGCTGATTTTCCTCACCGCGCGCGCCGACGAACCCGACAAGCTGGCGGGCCTGGAGGCGGGCGCCGACGACTACATCACCAAGCCGTTTTCCACCAAGGAGCTGGTCGCGCGCATCCGTGCGGTGCTGCGCCGGAAGAAGCCGCAGCACGGCGAATTGCCGGTCGAGATCGCCGGCCTGCGGCTCGACCCGGCGGCGCACCGCGTCACCGGCAACGGCCAGGTGCTGTCCTTCGGGCCGACCGAGTTCCGCCTGCTGCATTACCTGATGACGCACCCGAACCGCGTGTATTCGCGCACCCAGCTGCTGGACGAGGTATGGGGCGATCACGTGTTCATCGAGGAGCGCACGGTGGACGTCCACATCCGCAGGCTGCGTCAGGGCCTCGCGCCCAGCGGCCACGACGGGCTGATCGAAACCGTGCGCGGCAGCGGCTACGCGCTGCGCGCTGACTCTTCCCACATGTCCGCGGCCATGAGCCGCGCCTGACGGCGGCGGCATGAGCTGGCTGGAAATCGGTCTGGCGCTGCTGGCGGCCGGCCTCGCGGCGGCGCTCTATCTGAACCTGCGCGAATTCGGCAAGCTGCGGCGCTGGGCGTCGCAGTCCAGGCTGAGCGATCCGCCGGAAGCCCAAGGCGCCTGGGGCGAGGTCTTCAACCTGCTGCACCGGCACCGGCGCGCCACGCTCAAGCGCCGGCGCGAACTCGCGCAGCTCATGGTGCGCTCGCGCCGCGGCGCGCAGGCGCTGCCTTACGGCGTCGCCGTGCTGGACGCCGACTACCGCCTTGACTGGTGCAACGACGCGGCGCGCGAACACCTCGGCGTGGATGCCGAGCGGGACCGCAAGCAGCCGATCGTCAACATGGTGCGCACGCCCGAATTCGTCGAATACCTGCGCGCGGCGGATTTCTCCGAGCCGGTGCGGCTTGCGCCGCCGGGCGGCCGGCGCACGCTGTCGCTGCAGATCGTCTCCTTCGGCGACGAAGAACACCTGCTCCTGTCGCAGGACGTCACGGGCGCCGCGCGCGTCGAGGCGATGCGGCGCGATTTCGTCGCCAACGTCTCGCACGAACTGCGCACGCCGCTGACGGTGCTGTCGGGGTTCCTGGAGACCATCCAGGACCTGAAGCTGGACGCTTCGCGCGTGCGCGACTACGTCGGCCTGATGGCGCCGCAGGCCGAGCGCATGAAGCACCTGATCGACGACCTGCTCACGCTCTCGGTGCTGGAGCACGCGCCGGCGCCGCCGGATGCGGAGCGCGTCGCGCTGGGCCCGCTGCTGCAGCGGGTGCGCGCCGAGGCGGAAGCGCTGTCCGGCGGCAAGCACCGCATATCGCTGGAAGCGGCGGGCGAGCACGACCTGCTGGGCGCCGAAAGCGAGATCGCGAGCGCCTTCGTCAACCTGGTGTCCAACGCGGTGCGCTATACGGCGGCCGGCGGCGAAATCCGCCTGCGCTGGCATTCGACCGAAGGCGGCGCCGAGTTCTCGGTGGAGGACACGGGCATCGGCATCGATTCCGAGCACCTGCCGCGCCTCACCGAGCGTTTCTACCGCGTGGACCGCGGCCGCTCGCGCGAGACCGGCGGCACCGGCCTCGGCCTGTCGATCGTGAAGCATGCGCTGGCGCGGCACCAGGGCGCGCTGCTCATCGAGAGCGCGCCCGGCAAGGGCAGCCGCTTCAGCGCGCGCTTCCCGGCCGCGCGGCTCGCGCCGGCCGCGCAGAAAATCGCGGGCTAGCCGTGGATCTCATCCTGTGGCGCCACGCCGATGCGGCGCCGGGCAGCCGCGACCTCGAACGCAAGCTCACCGCCAAGGGCCGCAAGCAGGCGCAGCATGTCGCGGCCTGGCTGGCGGCGAAGCTGCCGGGCAGCTATGCCGTGCTGGTCAGCCCGGCGCGCCGCACGCGCGAAACCGCGGATGCACTGGGGGTGCGCTACCGGATCGTCGAGCGCTTCGCGCCCGGCGCGGAGCCGGGCGACATCCTCGATACCTGCGGCTGGCCGTCGCACAAGGGTGCGGTCGTCGTCGTCGGCCACCAGCCGGACCTGGGGCGCGTCGCGGCCTTGCTCGTGTCCGGCGCGGAGGCCGAATGGTCGGTGAAGAAGGGCGGCCTGTGGTGGCTGAGCAGCCGTGAGCGCGAGGGCGAAACGCAGGTGGTGGTGCGCGCGGTGCTGGCGCCGGACCTGATATAGCCGCGCCTCAGTTTCGCAGCTGCGCGACTTTCTTTTCCGACAGGCTGTTGACGGTGAATTTCATGCCGACCGCCTTCCAGAGCTCGGTTTCGGTATCCAGCGCGGCGGCGGCGAGCGGGTTCTCCTCCAGCCAGGCCTGCGGCAGGTCGATGCTGTAGCCGGTCCTGTCGCCCGCCACGCGCAGCATCGGGAAGCGCGCGTCGGTGCGGTTGCGCAGCACCAGCGCGGCGACGCGCAGCGCGAACACCAGCGCCCAGTCGCTGTCCTCCAGGCCCGCGTCGTGCATCTTGCCCAGCTTGCCGCGGTGCGCGAGGACGATGCGGGCGAGGCGCTGCTGCTCCATGCGGGAGAAGCCGGGCATGTCGGCGTTGGACAGGATGTAGGCCGAGTGCTTGTGGTACTGGGCGTGCGCCACCGACAGGCCGATCTCGGCCAGGCGCGCCGCCCAATCGAGCAGCAGCCGTTCGGCTTCCATTTCCTTTTCTTCTTCCAGGGAAATGGCATCGAAAATCCTGAGCGCAAGAGAACGTACCCGTTCCGCGTGCGCCGTATCGACGTGGTAGCGCCGCATGAACTGCGTCACCGTGGACTCGCGCATGTCGCGGTGCTGCACGCGCCCCAGCAGGTCGTAGAGCACGCCATGCCGCAGCGCGCCGTCGGAGACCGCCATGCGTTCGATGCCGAGCTCGCGGAAAGCGGCGAGCATGATCGCCAGTCCGCCGGGAATCACCGCCGCGCGGTCCTTGCGCAGCCCGGCGATGCGGTCGGGATCGGCGCGTTCGTGCTTGAGCAGCAGGTCCTTCAGTTCCTCGAGTCCTTCCAGCGTGATGCCTTCCTCGGCGTAGCCGTTCTCGCGCAGGATCGTCTCGAGCGCGCGCGCGGTGCCCGACGAACCGACGGCTTCCTGCCAGCCGGCCGTGCGGTATTCGCCCGCCATGCCGGCGAGTTCCTGGCGCGCCGCAAGCTCGGCTTTCTTGAAGCGCGATTTTTCGATGCGGCCCTCGGGAAAGTAGCCCAGCGTGTAGCTGACGCAGCCCATGTAGAGGCTTTCCATCAGCAGCGGGTCGAGTCCCTTGCCGATGATGAATTCGGTCGAGCCGCCGCCGATGTCCACCACCAGCCGATGGTGGCTGGCCGGCGGCATCGAGTGCGCGACGCCGAGGTAGATAAGGCGCGCTTCTTCGCGGCCCGCGATCACTTCGATGGGAAAACCCAGCGCGGCGCGCGCTTCGCGCAGGAACTGCGGCGCGTTCTTGGCCACGCGCAGCGTGTTGGTGCCCACCGCGCGCACCGCGCCGCGCGGCAGTCCGCGCAGCCGCTCGCCGATGCGCGCCAGCGCTTCCAGCGCGCGCGCCTGCGTCGCGCGGTCGATACGTTTGTCCGAGGTGAGGCCGGCGCCCAGGCGCACCACCTCGCGCAGGGAATCGAGCGGGTAGATCTGCCGGTCGACCACCCGTCCGATCTGCAGGTGGAAGCTGTTGGAACCCAGGTCGATGGCGGCGAGAAGATCGGGGCGGGGCATGGCGGCAGAAAGCTTACACCCTGTGGATAAGTCGGCAAATCGAGGGTTTCAGGGGTTTCATACTGCTGCAACATTTGTCGTGTAGGCTGGTCTACTAAGAGGTCGTAATCCCCCTGCCGTTCCCACATGGTTAAAAAGAATCTCCAGCCCTCCCATTTTCTCAACCGGGAACTGGGCCTGCTCGAATTCAACCGGCGCGTGCTCGCGCAGGCGGCGGACGACTCGGTGCCCATTCTCGAGCGGCTGCGTTTCCTCACCATCGTTTCCTCCAACCTGGACGAGTTCTTCGAGATCCGCGTCGCCGGGCTGAAGGAGCAGATCAAGGCGGGCATCAAGGAATCCGGCCCCGACGGCCGCAGCCCGGCGGAGGTCTACGAACTGGTGTCGGCGCAGGCGCGCGCGCTGGTCGGCGAGCAGTACCGGCTGCTCAACAACGTGCTGCTGCCGGCGCTGGTGAAGCAGGGCGTGATTTTCCCGCGCCGCGAGGACTGGACCGATCCGCAGCGCGCCTGGATCCGCGACTACTTCATGCGCGAGCTGCTGCCGGTACTGACGCCGATCGGCCTCGACCCGGCGCATCCCTTCCCGCGCGTGCTGAACAAGTCCCTCAACCTGGCCATCGAGCTGGAAGGCCGCGATTCCTTCGGCCGCAAATCGCGCGACGCCATCGTGCAGGCGCCGCGCGCGCTGCCGCGCGTCATCCGCCTGCCGGCCGATGTCGCCGGCGCGGAGTACGCGTTCGTGTTCCTCTCCTCGATCCTGCACGCGCACGTGGACGAGTTGTTCTCCGGCATGCAGGTCAAGGGCTGCCATCAGTTCCGCGTCACGCGCAACTCGGACCTGTTCGTGGACGAGGAAGAAATCAAGAACATGCGCATCGCCATCCAGGGCGAGCTGCTGCAGCGCCACTTCGGCGACGCGGTCCGCCTGGAAGTCGCCGACAGCTGCTCGCAGCAGACCGTGGATTTCCTGCTGCAGCAGTTCGGTCTCTCCGAGTCGGACCTGTACCGCGTCGACGGCCCGGTAAACCTGTACCGGCTGCGCGAAGTGACCGACCGCGTCGACCGGCCCGACCTCAAGTACCCGGTGTTCCAGCCCGCGCCGCCGCCGGCGCTCGCGGGCCAGAAGGACATCTACGCGGTGCTGAAGAAGCAGGACGTGCTGCTGCACCATCCCTACGAGTCCTTCACCCCGGTGATCGACTTCATCCGCACCTCGGTGACCGATCCGCGCGTCATCGCCATCAAGCAGACCGTCTACCGCACCGGCACCGACTCCGAATTGATGGACATCCTCATCGAGGCCGCGCGCAAGGGCAAGGAAGTCACCGTGGTGGTCGAACTGATGGCGCGCTTCGACGAGGAAGCGAACATCAACTGGGCCTCGCGCCTGGAGGAGGCCGGCGCGCACGTGGTCTACGGCGTGGTCGGCCACAAGACCCACGCCAAGATGGCACTGGTGGTGCGGCGCGAGGACGGCCCGCAGGGCAGCGTGCTCAGGCGCTACGCGCACCTGGCTACCGGCAACTACCACCCGCGCACCGCGCGCCAGTACACCGACTTCGGCCTGCTCACCGCGAGCGAGGAAATCTGCTCGGACGTGAACGAAGTGTTCAAGCAGCTCACGGGCCTCGGGCGCTCGAGCCGCATGAAGCACCTGTGGCTGTCGCCTTTCACGCTGCACAAGCGCGTGGTGGCGGCGGTGAGGAACGAGGTGCGTCTGGCCAAGGAAGGCAAGCCGGCCCGCATCATGGCGAAGATGAACGCGCTGCTCGAGCCCGACCTGATCGAGGAACTTTACGCGGCCTCCCAGGCGGGCGTGCAGATCGACCTCATCGTGCGCGGCGTCTGCGCGCTGCGGCCGGGCGTCGTGGGTTTGTCGGAAAATATCCGCGTGCGCTCGGTGGTGGGGCGCTTCCTCGAGCACACCCGCATCTGCTATTTCCAGAACGACGGCGCCGCGGACGCCTACCTGTCCAGCGCCGACTGGATGGACCGCAATTTCTTCCGCCGCATCGAGCTGGGCTTCCCGGTGCTCGACCCTGCGCTCAAGGCGCGCGTCATCAGCGAGGGCCTGCAGGCCTATCTGGACGACGCGAGCCAGGCTTGGATCATGACCTCGGAAGGCGCCTACGAAGCGCCGGCGCCACGCCGCGGCAAGCCGCGCGTGGTGCAGGAAGAACTGCTGCGCTCGCTCGCGCACGCCATCTGACCGCCGGTTCTACGGCGCCTGGCTGAAGAAATGCCGCGCGCGCCGCGTGCTACATTCGGCGCCGCATGGAAAGTCCCTACAAAGGCAGGACAGGATTGCGACGGCTCATCAATGCGGCCGGTTATTCGCTGTCCGGGCTTGCCGCCGCGGCGCGCCACGAGGACGCCTTCCGCCAGGAGCTGTTCCTGTCCGCGATCCTGGTGCCGCTCGGCCTCTGGCTGGGCCATGGCGGCGTCGAACGTGCCCTGCTCGTCGGCAGCGTGCTGCTGGTGCTGATCGTCGAATTGCTCAACTCCGCGGTCGAGGCAACCGTGGACCGCGTATCGCTCGAGGACCACAGCCTGGCCAAGCGCGCCAAGGACATCGGCAGCGCCGCGGTGATGGTTTCGCTGGTCAACGTCGCGGTCATCTGGCTGCTAGTCCTGGTTTAACGCGGCTGTAACCGATCCGTCATCGAAGTTTCATGCGCGCAGGGCATGGTGCCTGTCGCATGGAGCAGCAAATGCGGATTGCGATGGTGAGCGAGACCTACCCGCCCGAGGTGAACGGCGTCGCGCGCACGGTTGCGCTCATGGCCGAGGGGTTGCGCGCGCTCGGCCACCACATTCAGCTGGTGCGGCCGCGCCAGAGTCCGGCCGACTGGGCATTGAACGAACCGGACTTCAGCGAGCTGCTGCGTCCCGGCGTGCGCATTCCGCGCTATCCGCAACTGCGCATGGGCCTGCCCTCCAGGGGCGCGCTGCTGCAGGCCTGGGAGAAGGCGCGGCCCGATGTGGTGCACATCGCCACGGAAGGCCCGCTCGGGTCATCGGCGCTGGCGGCGGCGCGCGCGCTGGGAATTCCGGTGGCGACCGATTTCCACACCAACTTCCACGCCTACAGCGGCCACTACGGTTTTCCGTGGCTGGAGCGCGCGGTCGCGGCCTATCTGCGCCGCTTCCACAACAAGGCCGACTGCACCATGGTGCCGACGGACGAGATGGCGCAGGACCTCGCGCGGCTCGGCTTCGAAAAACTGCGCGTGGTCGGGCGCGGCGTGAATTCGGCGGTGTTTTCGCCCTCCAAGCGCCGCCCGGAACTGCGCGCCCGGTGGGGCGCATCGGACGACACGCCCGTGGCGCTGTGCGTGAGCCGCTTCGCGCCGGAGAAGAATTTTCCGCTGGTGCTGGACGCCTACCGCGCGATGCGCGCCGTGCGGCCCGAAACGCGCCTGGTGCTGGTGGGCGACGGCCCGATGACGGAGCAGTTGAGGCGCGAACATCTGGGCTGTGTCGTCGCGGGGCGCCTCGTCAACGGCGAACTGTCCGCGCACTACGCTTCCGCCGACATCTTTCTCTTCCCGAGCACCAGC
>CAZPNH010000037.1:0-8930 GCA_964587635.1 uncultured Bordetella sp. | reverse complement strand
CATCCGATGTTCCAGGCGCTCATCCGCCATGACTATGCCGGCTTCGCCGCCTCGCAGCTCGCCGAGCGCGAGGGCGCCGGCTTTCCGCCCTACATCCATGAAGCGGCGCTGCGCGCCGAGGCGGCCAAACTCGAAACGGCGATGGCCTTCCTGAAAGCCGCGGCACGGCAGCTGCCCGTCCCCGAGGGCATACAGATCTACGATCCGGTGCCGCACGTCATCACGCGCCGCGCCGACGTCGACCGGGCGCAGCTGCTGCTGCAATCGGCTTCGCGCCCCGCGCTGCAGGACTTCCTGCGCGAGTGGTCGGCGGTGCTGCCCGCGTCCACCTCGAGCGGCGTGCGCTGGCATCTCGATGTGGATCCGATCGAGTTCGACTAACACGCAAGCGTGTTCCCGACCAGTGGCGGTTTATAATTCGCGCCCTTTTGCATGGACGCCAAGACCCATCTAACCCAGCTGTTCCAGGACGCGCTCAAGGAAGTTGCGCCCGAAGCGGCAGGCATGGAAATCCATTTCGAACGGCCGCGCGACCCGACGCACGGCGACCTCGCGACCAATGTCGCCATGCAGCTCGCGCGCAGCCTCAAGCGCAATCCGCGGCAGATTGCCGAAGCCCTGCTCGCGTTCCTCGTGCCGAAAATTGCGGGCGATGTGGATTCGATGGCCATCGCCGGCGCCGGATTCATCAACATCCGGCTCAAGCAGGCCTCGAAGACGCAGGTGGTGCGGCAGATTCTCGAGGCGGGCGCCGCTTTCGGCCGGCGCAAGACGGAAAAAGCGCAGAAAATCCAGGTCGAATTCGTGTCGGCCAACCCGACCGGCCCGCTGCACGTCGGACACGGCAGGCAGGCGGCGCTCGGCGACGCGCTCGCGGCGCTGCTCGAATCGCAGGGCCACGCGGTCACGCGCGAGTTCTACTACAACGACGCCGGCGCGCAGATCCAGAACCTGGCGCTGTCGGTGCAGGCGCGCGCGAAGGGGATCGAACCCGGCGGCGCCGGCTGGCCCGCCGACGGCTATGCCGGCGAGTACATCGCGGATATCGCCAGGGAAATCGGCGCCGCGGACGATCTCGACGCCATCCGCAGGCACGCGGTGGCCTATCTGAGGAAGGAGCAGGATGCCGACCTGCAGGCCTTCGGCGTGAAATTCGACGTCTACTATCTGGAGTCGAGCCTGTACACCGACGGCAAGGTGGACGCCGCCGTCAAAGGCCTGGTCGCGAGCGGCAAGACCTACGAGAAAGACGGCGCACTGTGGCTGCGCACCACCGACTACGGCGACGACAAGGACCGCGTGGTGCGCAAGTCGGACGGCGGCTACACCTACTTCGTGCCGGATGTCGCGTATCACGTCACCAAGTGGCAGCGCGGCTTCACCAAGGTGATCGACGTGCAGGGCACCGATCATCACAGCACCGTGACGCGCGTGCGCGCGGGCCTGCAGGCGTTGGGCATCGGCATCCCGAAGGGCTATCCGGACTACGTGCTGCACAGCCTGGTGAAAGTGATGCGCGGCGGCGCCGAGGTGAAAATTTCCAAGCGCGCCGGCGCCTACGTCACCGTGCGCGACCTCATCGACTGGGTGGGCCGCGACGCGGTGCGCTTTTTCCTCGTGTCGCGCAAGGCCGACACCGAATTCACCTTCGACATCGACCTCGCGCTGGCGAAAAGCGAGGAGAACCCGGTGTACTACGTGCAGTACGCCCACGCGCGCGTCTGCAGCATGCTGGCGCGCTGGGGCGGCGATCCAGCGCGGCTCGCCGCGGCGGCGCTGGCGCCCCTGAACAACGAAAAGGAACTCCAGCTCGCGCAGCGGCTGTCCGAATTCCCGGAAATGCTGGGCGCGGCGGCCGCGGACCTGGCGCCGCACGCGGTGGCGTTCTACCTGCGCGCCCTCGCGGGCGAATTCCACAGCTACTATAATGCCGAGCAAATCCTGGTCGAGGACGAGGCCTTGCGCGCAGCGCGGCTCGCGCTGTGCGCGGCGGTCCGGCAGACGCTCGCAAACGGTCTTGCGCTCCTCGGCGTGAGCGCGCCGGAGAAAATGTAATGGCCAAGCCCGCGAAACATTCCACCCGATCCGCTTCGCCGGGCCGCTCCGGCGGCAGCCTCATGCTCGGCATCTTCATCGGGCTGGTGATCGGCCTCGGGATCGCGCTGGGCGTGGCCTTTTACCTGAGCAAGGCGCCGCTGCCTTTCCTCGGCAAGTCCAACAAGCCCGATGCCAAGGATGCGAAGGCTGTCCCGGGGGAACCGGCCAAGCCGCCGGTGGTCGCCGGCATGCCGCAGGGCGGCGCCAAGGAAGGCGACAAGACCGACAAACCCAAATTCGATTTCTACAAAATTCTGCCCGGCGGCGAAGAACCGGTCTCGGAGAAGGAACTCAAGGATCTCGCCAAGTCCGGCAAGGGCCAGCCGGAAACCAAGGGCGTGTATTTCATCCAGGCGGGCTCGTTCCAGAACCCGGCCGACGCCGACAATCAGAAAGCGAAAATCGCCGTGCTGGGCTTCGAATCGAACGTCGAGCCCGCCGCGCTGCCGGACAAGGGCACCTGGTACCGCGTCCGGCTCGGGCCCTACACCACGCTGGAAGATTTGAACCGGGTGCGGAAGGTGCTGTCACAGAACGGAATCAATGCGGACCTCGTCAAACTCAAGGACGTCGCCGCCAAGGACAACAACTAGGTAACCAGGAACAATCCCGGAAAAATCCCATGAACCAGACCCGCCGCAGCCTGATTGCCGCCATCGCCGCCGGAATGGCGCCCTTTCCCCTCGCCCTGCGCGCCCAGCCGGCCGCGGAGAACGCAGGCTACACCGTGCTGCAGAGCGAACTGCCGGTGGAAAACCCGGGCAAAATCGAGGTGGCCGAGTTTTTCTGGTATGGCTGCATCCACTGCTACAACCTCGAGCCCGCGATCGAGGCCTGGCTGCCGAAGCTGCCGCCCGACGCCTATTTCCGCAGGATTCCCGCGGTGTTCAACGACCGCTGGGCGCTCGACGCCGCGATCTACTACACCTTCGAGACCATGGGGGTGCTGAACAAGGTCCACCGCCCCTTCTTCGACGCGATCCACAAGGACCACCTGAGAACCGACAGCCAGCCGGCGTTGCAGGAATGGCTGGGCAAGAACGGCATCGATGCGAAGAAATTCGACGACACCATGAAATCCTTCGGCGTGCAAAGCAAGGTGCGCCGCGCCGCGCAGCTCACCAAGGCCTCCGCCATCGACGGCACGCCCGCGCTCATGGTGCAGGGCCGCTACACCATCAGCGCCGAGCAGGGCCGCTCGCGCGAAGGCATGCTCGCGAACGCCGAAGGACTGTACGGCGTGGTGCGCAAGAGCCTCGCCGCAAAGAAATAGCCGCCGCCGATCTGAGCAGAATCGTTTCTCTGGTTCCTTCCATCACCGAGCTCGTCTGCGAGCTCGGGCTGGCGGACCAGCTGGTCGGGCGCACCGGCTTCTGCATCCATCCGAAGGAATCGCTGAAGAAAATCCCCAAGGTGGGCGGTACCAAGTCCGTCAACCTGAAGAAGATCCGCGCACTCGCGCCGACCCACGTCATCGTCAATGTGGACGAGAACAAGAAGGAAACCGCCGACGCGCTCGCGCAGTTCGTGCCCAACGTCGTCGTCACGCATCCGCTCGCGCCGCTGGACAACCTCGCGCTCTACCGCCAGATCGGGACTGTTTTCGGTAAAGAACGCGAAGCGGAAACTCTTTGTTCGAAATTCGAACTTGCTTACCGGGAAATCGAAAAACGGAAATTCCCGCAGAGAAAAGTTCTCTATCTGATCTGGAAGGATCCCTGGATGACGGTGTCGCGCGACACGTATGTATCGCGCATGCTCGAGCTATTCGGGCTGAGGACGTTGCCGGAGGATTCGGCATCGCGCTATCCAAAACTTACCGACCTCGATGCCGGCGCCGAGGCGATTCTGCTCTCGACCGAGCCTTACCGTTTCGGAGAGGAGCACCGGATGGAACTGGAACAGCAAACGAAGCTCCCCGTCCATCTCATCGACGGAGAGATGACCTCCTGGTACGGTCCCCGCGCCATCGCGGGCCTGGGCTACCTCGCGGAGTTCTCCCGCTCGCTCTGAAGGCGCCCGGGGTACGGTAGCGAACAGACGGGCAACGCCCTCGCGCTCACGCTGGGATCATGAAAAATCGCCTCGCACGCTCGATCCTCGTACTGGCTCTGCTCGCTCCGGCGGCCGCGTGGCCACAGGTTTCGCTGTCGATCAACATCGCGCCGCCACCGCTCCCGCTGTATGCCCAGCCCTTGGTGCCAGGTGAGGGCTATATCTGGACGCCCGGCTATTGGAGCTGGAATCCGGCGGACGACGATTACTACTGGGTCCCCGGGACCTGGGTGCTGGCGCCGATGCCGGGCCAGCTTTGGACGCCGGGCTACTGGGCCTTCGAAGGCGCCGGCTACTTCTGGCACGCCGGCTATTGGGGCAGCCAGGTTGGTTATTACGGCGGGTTGAACTACGGCTACGGGTACACCGGAACGGGCTATCAGGGCGGCCGCTGGGAGGGCAGCGTCTTCCGCTACAACAGGGCGGCCAGCCATGTCGACCCGAGGGTCGTGCACAACGTCTACAACAGCAGGGTGGCCAGCGGCGCCCAGACGGCGCACGTGAGCTTCAGCGGCTCCCCGGCGCGCGCTTCTGCGCGCACCCCCGCGGTTTCCGCGCGTACTCCCGCGACTTCTGCACGCAGCCCCGCGGCCATTGCGCGGCCCTCCGTCGCGGCGATCGCCGGGCCAACCGCCGAGCAGGTACAGCATGAGCGCACAGCGTTGACGACGTCCACGCAAAGAGCCTGGGTGCCGCACGGCCCGCCGCAAGTGGCGGCCACTCCCAGGCCCTCGGCGTTCGCGGCGCCGGAAGTGGAACATGTCCGCAACCAACCAGCAGCGCGTGCACCGCAGCCGGCTCGGCAGGCTGCGCCGCGGCCGCAAGCGGCACAGCGTCCGCAGCCGCAAGCCCAGAGACCTGCGCAGGCTGCGGCACCCGAACGGCCTGCTGCCCGCGCGCAACAGCCGCGACCGGAAGAGCCTCGCAAAGAACGCTGACCTCAGGACGCGGACTTCTTCTCCAGCCGCAGCATGACGTAGCTGCCGGGCGCGTCCTCCAGCGGATGTTCGGGATTCCTGGCCGGAACTTTCTCGCCCCCGTTGCGTGAATCCATCCACGCCTGCCAGTCGTCCCACCACGAGCCGGGATGCGGCGTCGCGGTGTTGAACCATTCCTCGCCTGATGCGGGCCGCGCGTCGCTGGTCCAGTACTGGTATTTCTTCGCCGACGGCGGATTGACGATGCCGGCGATGTGGCCCGAGCCGCCGAGCACGAACCGCACTTCGCCGCCGAGGTATTGCGAACCCTTGTAGGTGGTCTTCCACGGCGCGATGTGGTCTTCCGCGGTGGAGATGAAGTACGAGGGAACCTTCACCTTCGACAGGTCGATCGGCACGCCTTCCAGCGTGATGCCGCCCGGCACGCCCAACAGGTTCTTCAGGTACATGTTCCTGAGGTAGAAGCTGTGCATGCGCGCCGGCATGCGCGTCGCGTCGGAATTCCAGTACAGCAGGTCGAACGGGAACGGGTCCTTGCCCATGAGGTAGTTGTTGATGACGAAGGACCACACCAGGTCGTTGGCGCGCAGCAGGTTGAAGGTCGACGCCATCTCCGAGCCTTCCAGGTAGCCGCGCTCGTTCATCTTCTTCTCGAGGTTGTCGACCTGCGCCTCGTCGATGAACACGCCCAGTTCCCCGGGCGCGGAAAAATCCAGCAGGCTCACGAAGAAAGTCGCGGAAGCGACGCGGTCCTCGCTTTTGGCCGTCAGATAAGCCAACGTCGCCCCAAGCAGAGTCCCGCCCAGGCAGTAGCCGATGAAGTTGACCCTGCGCTCGCCGGTCGCTTTTTCTATCGCATCCAGCGCCGCGAGCGGCCCCTGCTTCATGTAGTCCTCGAAGCCCATCTGTGCGAGCCGCGCATCCGGGTTCACCCAGGACAGCACGAACACCGTGTGTCCCTGGTCGAGCGCGAACCTGATGAAGGAGTTCTTCTCGCGCAGGTCGAGGATGTAGTACTTGTTGATCCACGGCGGGATGATGACCAGCGGCGTCTTGTAGGTTTTCTTGGTGGTCGGCAGGAACTGGATCAGCTGCATGAGCTCGGTCTGGAACACGACCTTGCCCGGCGTGGTGGCGACGTTGCGGCCCAGCTGGAAGGCCTTCTCGTCGGTCATGCTGATGCCGCCCTTCTCGATGTCCCCCAGCAGGTTGTCGAGGCCCTTGAGCAGGTTCTGGCCGCCGCTCGACACCGTTTCGCGCAGCACCTGCGGGTTGGTGAGCGCGAAGTTGGACGGCGCCATCGCATCGACGTACTGGCGGGTGAAGAAAGCGACTTTCTTTTCCGAATCGGCGGGCAGGCCGTCCACCTGCGTCACCGCGTGCTGGATGTGGCGCGCGGTGATGAGATAGGACTGCTTGATGAAGTCGAACAGGAAATTCGAGTTCCAGTCGTCGTCCTTGAAGCGCCCGTCGCCCTTGGCGGGCACCGCGACCGGGGCCACCTCCACGCCCATCATCTTCATCCAGCTCGACTGCCAGAGCTGCGCGTAGTCGATCATCAGGTTGGTCGAAGCCGCCGCCAGCGCCGCGGGATTGGAGAGCATCTTCGCGTACAGGTCCATGTACGCCTTGGCGAGGCCCAGTTCGTCGCCCGAAGCCGAATCCTTCGCCGCGAAGTCGGCGAAGATGCGCGCCGAGCGCTCGGCCACCTCCTGCAGCACCCGCGCGGTTTCTTCCGGATTCAGCGGTTTCACCTTGCCGTCCATCGCCCCTCCTCGCCTAGCCGGGCGCGAAGCGCGCCACGCCGTCGGCGCCCACCGCGCGCGCCAGCTGCCCTGCATAGTACAGATAGTGCAGGTGCGCGATCGCCTCGCCCATGGCGAAGAAAATCTGGCTCGTGTCGAGCTTGCGGCGGAACAGCACCTCCAGCACCTCGGCGGCGGCGCGCGGCGAAGCGGCGCAGAACGCCTGCAGTTCCTTCAGCCGCTCCGCGTGGTGCGCCTCGAGCTGCGCGACGCGCGCGTGCGCGCCGCGGAACGGCAGGCCGTGCGAAGGCAGCACGAAGACGTCCTGCGGCAGGTCCAGATAGCGCCGGATGGATTCGAGGAACAGGCGCAGCGGATTGGACCAGGGGTCGATCGGCCGCACCGCGACGTTGGTGGAGATGCGCGGCAGCAGCATGTCGCCCGAGATGAGCACGTTCAGCTCCTCGCAGTGCAACGACACGTGCTCGGGCGCGTGGCCGTAGCCGACCATGACCTTCCAGCCGCAGCCGCCGATGGTGAGGCGGTCGCCTTCGTAGAGGCGCCGGTGGGCGATCGGAAAATCCGGCACCATGGATTTGTACAGCCCGCCGCGCGCCAGCAGCGCGTTGGCCTGCGCCTGGTCGAGGCCGTTGACCCGGAACAGCTCCTTCTGCGCCTCGGTGGTGTAGCCGGCGGAATTGTTGCGCGCCGCGTGCACGGTGAGGAATTCGCCGCGCGTCATCCAGAGGTCGGCGCCGGTGCGCTGGCACAGCCAGGCCGCGTTGCCCGCGTGATCGGGATGGTAGTGGGTGACCAGCACCCGCCTGACGGACCTGCCGCCGATTTGTTCCGCGAAAATCCTGTCCCACAAGGTCCGCGTGGCTTCGTTGCCCAGACCCGTGTCGATCAACAGCCGGTCATCGCCGTCTTCGAGCATCCACAGGTTGATGTGGTCGAGCTGGAACGGCAGCGCCATGCGCAGCCAGTGCACGCCGGGTGCGACCTCGCGGGTCGTGCCCGGCGCGGGCGGTTCGGCAAACGGATAGTCGGGCACGGTCACGCGCGGGTTTGTCGAGCTAGAATCTCCGCACCCTATCATGCAGCGAAACGAAAAGGAACGCGGCGAGTTTTCCATCAGCGAGCTGGCGAGCGAATTCGACGTCACGCCGCGCGCGATCCGCTTCTACGAGGACCACGGGCTGCTCGCACCCAGGCGCGCGGGCCAGCGCCGCATCTACTCGCCGCGCGACCGCACGCGCCTCAAGCTCACGCTGCGCGGCAAGCGCCTGGGACTCACGCTGTCGGAAATCCGCGAGCTCATCGACATGTACGAGCCCGGCCGCGACGAACGGCCGCAACTCGCGCGCTTCCTCGCGGTGCTGGAAGCGCACAAGGCCACGCTGCTGCAGCAACGGGGGGACATCGAGGCGCAGCTCACCGAACTGCAGGCCTTCGAAAAGAAGATCCGCAAGCAGCTGAAGCAAAGTTGACGTTTACGTAAACGTCAAGTAGGGTATGCTCCCCCGATGAACGCCCCCGCCTCGCGCTTCCAGCCCAAGGATCCGGCCTACGCCGAGCGCGTGCACGCGAGCTTCGCGCGCCAGAAGGCGATGGCCCTGGTCGGCGCACGCCTCACGTCCGTCACGCCGGGCGCGGCCGAAATCCGCCTTGCCTACCGCGAGGATCTCACGCAGCAGAAGGGCTACGTGCACGGCGGCATCCTCGGGATGATCGCAGATTCAGCCTGCGGCTACGCCGCCTATTCGCTCATGCCGGCGACGAGTTCGCTCGTCACCGTCGAATACAAGATCAACATCCTCGCCCCTGCGCGCGGCGACCTCGTCGCGCTCGGCGAGGTCATGCGCCCCGGGCGCACGCTCACCGTCGCGCGCGCGGAGGTGCGCGACGCGCAGGGAATGCACGTCGCGAGCATGCAGCAGACGCTGATGATGCTGCCCGACACGCCCGACACCCCCGAATAGCCATGGACTATCCCTTCCTGCGCTTCGAACACGGCGAGACCGTCGCCATGCTGCGCGACACGGTGCGCGGCTTCGCGGCGAAGGAGATTGCGCCGCGCGCCGCCGACATCGAC
>CAZPNH010000036.1:1986-8948 GCA_964587635.1 uncultured Bordetella sp. | reverse complement strand
CTCGGCGACGTGGATACCATGCGGCGCGTGATCTACATCCATGGCACGCACGACTTCGCCGAAATGGGCAAGCCCGGATCGCACGGCTGCATCAGAATGAAAAACGAGGACATCGCGGAATTGTTCGACCTGGTGCCGCCCTATACCCCTGTGGACATCAAACCATGACTGCCATCCGAAGAAACATTGAACGCGTTCCCGCCGCCCTGGTGGAGGCCGCGCGCAAATTCCAGGCCTCCATCCTCGCCGACGTCGGCGGCCGGCGCGGCACGCTGGGCGGCCGCGTCCAGCCGCTCGCCCGGTCCATGAAAGTCGCGGGGCCCGCGTTCACCGTCGAAGTGCGGCCGGGCGACAACCTGATGATCCACGCGGCGCTGAACCTCGCCAGGCCCGGCGACGTGATCGTGGTGGACGGCAAGGGCGACCTGAGCTGCGCGCTGACCGGCGCGCTGATGGCCGCCCACGCGCAGAAAGCGGGGATCGCCGGCTTCGTCATCGATGGCGCCGTGCGCGATACGGAGGACTGCGCCAAAGGCAGCTTCCCCATCTTCGCCGCCGGCGCGAATCCGAATGGCCCGTTGAAAGGGGCGGCCGGGCGTATCAACTGGCCGGTGTCGCTCGCCGGCACCACGGTGAATCCCGGCGATTTAATCGTGGGAGATGCCGATGGTGTGGTGGTGGTGCCGCGCGAGATGGCGGCCGAAATCATCAAGGGCGCGCAGGCCAAGGTGGACAGCGAAGACGCGCGCATGAAAGCCATCGGCCGCGGCGAGCTGGCGCAGGCCTGGGTCGCCGAAACGCTCCGGTCGGTCGGCGCGCTGGGGAAGGACGAAAAGCTCTAGCGCAGGATCGCCGCGATCCGCGCGCGGTCCGGTTCCGGCACGACGCCTTTTTCGCAGACGATCGCGGTGATCAGTTCCGCCGGCGTGACGTCGAACGCCGGGTTGCGCACCTTCACGTCTTCCGGCGCCCAGCGCAGGCCGCGGTAGCCGGTGACCTCGCTGCCGGCGCGCTCCTCGATCTCGATCGCGTAGCCATCGGCAATTTTCGGATCGAAGGTGGACGTGGGAGCGGCGACGTAGAAGGGCAGGCCGTGCCGCCGCGCCAGCACCGCCAGCATGTACGTGCCGATCTTGTTCGCGGTGTCGCCATTGGCGGCGATGCGGTCGGCGCCGACGATGACGGCATCGGCTTCGCCCTTGCTCATCAGGTGCCCGGCCATGTTGTCGGTGATCAGCGTGCAGGGAATGCCTTCCTGCACGCACTCCCAAGCAGTGAGGCGCGCGCCCTGCAGGTAAGGGCGGGTCTCGCAGGCGATGACGGAGATGCCTTTTGTTTTTGCGGAGCGAATGACTCCAAGCGCGGTGCCGTGCCCGCTCGTCGCCAGGGCACCCGTGTTGCAATAAGTCATCACGCGGGCGCGATCCGGAATCAGCTTCGCGCCGTGCTCGCCGATGGCGCGGTTGGCGGCGAGATCCTCTTCGAAAATTGCGATCGCTTCGGCTTCCAGGTTTTTCGCGCGCTTCATGCGCTCGAGGGCCCAGAACAGATTTACCGCCGTGGGACGGCTCTTTGCCAGCACGTCGAAGGCGTCTTTACCCCCCAGAACAATGCCAAAAGCCGCTGCGCAGCCGATCGCCGGTGCGCCGCGCACCACCATGTCGCGGATGGCCGCCGCCACTTCAGCGGCGGTC
The DNA here is from genome assembly GCA_964587635.1 of uncultured Bordetella sp. Lineage (GTDB taxonomy): Bacteria > Pseudomonadota > Gammaproteobacteria > Burkholderiales > SG8-39 > RBG-16-66-20. Next base: position 7,254 of record CAZPNH010000036.1, on the reverse strand, counting down.
TTGCAGGTGATGTAGACGGTCTGGTCGGGCAGCAGGCGCTGGTCGAGCAGGTCGAGCCGGTCGCCTTTCCAGCGCAGGGGTTCGATCTTCACTTACACCACGCGCTCGTTGCCGCCGTCCACGGGCACCTGCGATGCGGTGGTCTTGGCGAACAGCGGCCCGCACATTTCGGCGGCGAGTTCTGCGACGTCCTTCGAGGTTACTTCCGTCCTGAGCAGGTTGTTCTTCTTGTATTGCTCCACGGTCAGGTTGTAGGCCTTCGCGCGCGAGACGAGCACCTCGTCGGTCCAGAGCGCGGTGTCGTAGACCGCGTTGGGATGGATGCTGTTGATGCGGATGCCGTCCTTGCCCCATTCGAGCGCGGCCACGCGCGCGAGCTGGTTCATCGCCGCCTTCGACGCGGAATAGGCGCCGGCGCCGGGCCCGGGCGCGGGCACGTTCTTCGAACCGATGACCAAGATGCGGCCCCCGCGCGGCGCGAGCTTGAGCAGCGGGTGGCAGGCCTGCATCACCAGCAGGTTCGCCTGCACGTTCACCGTCATCGCTTTCGTCCACATGTCGGCGCCGATGTCCTGGATCGGCTGCGAGGCGGGGAAAATGCCGGCGTTCAGGACCAGCATGTCGACGCCGCCAAAGTGTTTGGTTGTTTTGTCTATTGCAGCATTGATCTGCGAAGAATCGGAAAGATCGCAAACCAGTCCCAGGTAATCGGGGCGCTTCCACATCGTCTCCACTGCCGGATTCCGGTCCAGCCCGACGACGGCGGCGCCGCGCCTGAGGAAGGCCTCCGCGCAGGCCTTGCCGATGCCCGAGGCGGCGCCGGTGACGATGGCGATTTCGCCGGCGAACGGGGGAGGGCTGCCGGCCTTCTTCAGCTTGGCCTGCTCCAGGTCCCAGTATTCGATGTCGAAGGTGTGCCGGTCGTCCAGCGCCTTCCAGCCGCCCAGCGCTTCGGCGCGCAAGATCACGTCCACCGTATGCTCGTACAGGTCTTCGACGATGCCGACGTCCTTCGCCGTGCGGCCGAAGGCGGCGAGGCCGAACTGCGGATCAAGCGCCATGCGCGGCGCCTGGTCGAGGATGGTCTTGGGTTCCTTCGCCGTCTTCGCGTTTCTTTCGAAATAATTCTTGTAGGAAGACATGAAATCGCCCACGTTCCTGCCCAGCATCGGCAGCGGCTTGGTGCGGATCACGTGGTCGGGGGTGGCCGGCCCGCTCTGCGAGATGCGCGCGACATCCGGGTGGCGCGCGAAGCCGAGGAAGTGGGCCGAGTCGTTGCAGCGGCACAGCATCGGGAAGCCCGCCGCCCTGGAGACTTCGCTGCGCAGCGTGGCCGCCTCTTCGCGCTTGAACGCTGACGCAGCCGCGGGCGGCAGGCCCACGCTCCAGGCTTTCTTCGCCGCCAGGTATTTCTCGGCCATCGACACCAGTTCGATCATCAGCTCATAGGACTCCTTCGCCTCCGCCGCGAACGAGAACACGCCGTGCGACAGCAGCACCATGCCGACGGTGTTCTTCGTCTTCTGCTTCGGAAACTCGCGCGCGCAGTAGGCCGCCAGGTCGAAGCCGGCCATGATGTACGGGATCACCACTACCTTGTCGCCGTAGATGTCGCGGATGCGCTTGTCGCCGTCCGGCGAATTCGACACGGACAGCACCGCGTCGGCGTGCGTATGGTCGACGTACTTGTGCGGCAGGATCGCGTGCAGGATGGTTTCCACCGACGGGGCCGGCGCGCCGGCGCGCAGCGTATGGGTCGCCAGCTCGTTCACCATCTGCGGGTCGGACAGCTTGTCGAGCGAGGCCAGCCGCCGTAGGTAATCCAGTTTCACCGGCGCGAAGCCTGGGGCCTCGATGGTCTCCAGGTCCCAGCCGCTGCCCTTCACATAGAGCACGTCCTCCGGCTCGCCGAACAGGTTGTTCTCCGCGATTTTCACCGAGGTATTGCCGCCGCCGTGCAGCACCAGCGACTTGTCGCGGCCGAGCAGGCGGGAGGTATAGACGCGCAGGCCGAGCGGGCCGCTGAAAGCGGCGGCTTCGGCGTCGTTCCAGAGACTTTTCATGGGCGCGGATTATACTTTCCGATCATGGCCAGGGTAGAACTCATGACCTGGGAGCAGGCGCAGCCCACCGCCGGCCCCCTGCGCTTCGCCATCTTCGTCGGCGAGCAGAACGTGTTTGTGGGGATCGAGCTGGACGATATGGACGCGAAATGCATCCATGCCGTCGCTTTCGACGTGGACGGCAAGCCCATCGGCACCGGGCGCCTGCTGCCCGACGGGCATATCGGCCGCATGGCGGTGGTGAAGGAATGGCGCCGCCGCGGCATCGGCGCGGAAATCCTCACGGCGCTCATGGAAGAGGCGCACCGGCGCGGGCACGCCGAGGTGGCGCTCTCCGCGCAGCTGCAGGCGATGGAGTTCTACCGCGGCTTCGGCTTCGCGGCCGAAGGCAAGGTCTACGAGGACGCCGGAATCCTGCACCAGAAGATGCGCAAGAAGCTCTAGCCGGCGCGGCTGAATTCGTAGCGCAGCGTCGCGCCGGCGTTGCCCTCGGCATCGAATGGCCGTTCGGCGAACTGCATCCGCCCGTCCGCGCCCGCCAGCAGCACGGTGGCGCAGCGCGTGCCGTAAACCGGCGCCACGATCTTCGCCGTCGCGAGCAGCGAGAACAACGGCTCGATGGCGACGGGCGCGGCCTCGAAGCGCGACTTCACCTCCATCACCTCCGGCGTATCGAGCAGGAAATTGCCGAGCGCGTGGAAACCGGGCGCCAGCTTGCGCGCCTCGCCGCCCCGGTTGGACATCCAGCAGAGTTCGCTCCGGTCGGCGGCCAGGAAATTGAAGCCGCTGTAGCCGGCCGGATTTATTTCCGAAACGTATTTTTCCGGGGAAACGGCGGCCAGGAGGAAGCGCGACACCAGCGCGCCTCTCGATTCAACGGCATTCGGGTCGTGCGCACCCTTGTAGTTCGTCACGGCGGCGAACCGGCCGTTGCGCGCGACGCCGAGCCAGGTTCCCTTCGCCTGCAGGTCGCGCCCGGCGAGGATCGCGGGCGCGTCCGGCCAGAACGCGGCGCCGGACGCGGCGCGCGCATGGAGTTCGTCCCGGTTGGCGGCCACCACGAGCGGGAAGTCGGGATGCTGACGCCACGCGACCAAGATCAAACACATACGAAACGTTCTGTCTTGCGCTCCAGTCCCAGCTTCGCGGATTCCCGCTCGAGCAGCGCATCGAAGGCCTTGTCGTCCCGCACGCCTTCGTAAACTTCCATGCAGGTCAATGGATCGTCGCGGCGGCGCATCCAGCGACCACGAATACCGGATTCTTTTTCGACTTTTTCCAACAGATTTTCTATTTCAATCCGCAGCGTACCGGCCCGCGCTGCGTCCACACGGTAGTAGACATAGTAATTCGTCACTGGGTGTAGGGTAGGGGCAGCACTTCCAGCGCCGCCGCCTGCGCCTGCGGCCGGATCGGCGATTTGCCTTCGACGGCGGAGGTCTGCAGCACCGCCAGCGATTCGTCGCCGGCGGCGTTCAGGACAGTACCGCTCGCCTGGCCGGACGCGTCGTCGCTGTAGAGCTCCTGCCCCGGCCGCAGCGCCGCGCCGCGCAGGCGGTACATGCGCCGTTTCACCGCGCCCCGGTACTGCGCCCGCGCGACGATCTCCTGGCCTGGGTAACAGCCTTTCTTGAAATCAACGCCGCCGGACAGCTCCAGGTTCACCATCTGCGGCACGAACTGGTCCTGCGTGGACTGGTCGATGAGCGGCCGGCCGGCGCGCACTTCGGCGAGCGCCCAGTCTTCGGCGGCAGCGTTCGATGCGTAGCGGTCTTCCGGAGCAAAAACGAGGGACCGGTCCGCGTCGATGCGCACCGTGACCGCGCCGCCGCCTTCGCTCACGGACAGCGGCGCTTCGGCGCCTGGCGTCCAGACGCCGAACTGGCCCCACTGGCCGCTGACGTCCGTCAGCTTGACCTTGGACCGCAGGATGAACATGGACAGGCGCTTGGCAACCGGCGCCGCGAGATCGCGCGACAACTGCAGCAGGAAACCGCCGCTGAAGGGCACCACCAGGAAGGTCGCCAGCAGGCGCCCCTTCGCCGAGCACCAGCCGGCGTAGCGCGCCTGGCCTGGCGCGAGATTCTCCACGTCGTTGGTCAGCTGGGCGTGCAGGAAGGCGCGCGCGTCGTCGCCGGCGGCCTGCAGCAGCCCGTATCGGTCCAGCTTCGCGATGCTCGTCATGCTCAAAGTAGAATGGAGTGAATTTTATTCGCTTCCGTTGCTCAAAACCCTCTTCACGCTTGTGGTCGTTGGCACGCTCGCCGCGGCCGGCTACGCCCTCTGGTATGTGGCGACGCCGGTGGCGGCAAGCAAGCTCCCGGCCGCCTTCGAGATCCCGCCCGGCACGCGCTTTCGCGGCGCCGCGCAGCGCATCGACGAATCCGGCGTCGCCGTCGGCCGGCTGCAGTTCGAGCTGCTGGCGAGGGCGCTGGGACGCGCCCAGGACGTGAAGGCCGGCAGCTACGAGCTGGCCGAGGCGCCGACGCCGCTCGAGCTGCTCGACAAGCTCACGCGCGGCGACGTCACGCAGGCCGAGGTCCGCTTCATCGAAGGCTGGACCTTCCGCCAGCTGCGCGCCGCGCTGGCCGCAAACACCTATCTGAAGCACGACACGCAGGGGCTGAACGACGTCCAGGTGCTGCAGAAGCTGGGCGCCGCGGAACCGCATCCGGAGGGGCTGTTCTTCCCGGATACCTACCTGTTCTCCAAAGGGGCCAGCGACCTGCACGTCCTGCAGCGCGCTTACCAGGCGATGCGCAGCCATCTCGCGCAGGAGTGGGAAGCGCGCGAACCTGCTGTGCCCTACAAGACGCCTTACGAAGCGCTCATCATGGCGTCGATCGTCGAGAAGGAAACCGGCCGCGCCGCCGAGCGCGACATGATCGCCGGCGTGCTGGTAAACCGGCTGCGCGCCGGCATGCTGCTGCAGGTGGATCCATCGGTGATCTACGGCCTGGGCGAAAGCTTCGACGGCAATCTCAGGAAAAATCACCTGCTCACCGACGGTCCGTACAACAGCTACACGCGCGCCGGCTTGCCGCCGACGCCGATCGCCGCGCCCGGGCTGGCGTCGCTGCGCGCGGCGCTGCGGCCCGCGAAAACCGACGCGCTCTACTATGTCGCGCGCGGCGACGGCAGCAGCGAGTTCTCGCGCACCCTCGATGAGCACAATCGCGCCGTGCGAAAATACCAGTTGAATGGC
>CAZPNH010000036.1:0-1886 GCA_964587635.1 uncultured Bordetella sp. | reverse complement strand
GCGCGGCAAGTTCATCACGCTCGAAGGCGTCGACGGCGCCGGCAAGTCCACGCACATTCCCTGGATCGCCGAATTGCTGCGCGCCAGAGGGCGCGAAGTGGTGATGACGCGGGAGCCCGGCGGCACGCCGCTGGCGGAAAAGCTGCGCGCGCTGGTGCTCGCCGAACCGATGGATCCGGTCGCCGAAACCCTGCTCATGTTCGCCGCGCGCGCCGACCACGTGCAGCAGGTGATCGCGCCCGCGCTGGCGCGCGGCGCCTGGGTCGTCTGCGACCGCTTCACCGACGCCACGCTGGCCTACCAGGGCGGCGGCAAGGGCGTTTCCACCGACCTGATCCGGCGCCTGGCGCAGGCCGTCCATCCCGGCCTCGAGCCCGACCAGACCCTGGTGTTCGACTGCTCCTACGAGGTCAGCCGCGGCCGCCTGAGCGCCGCCGGCCGCGCCCTGGACCGGTTCGAGGCCGAGGAACGGGCTTTCTTCGACCGGGTGCGCGCCGCCTACCGGAAGCTGGCCGGGGCCGAACCGGACCGGATCACCTTGGTCGACGGGTCCAAGGCGCCGGAAAAAGTTAAAGCAGATGTTAAGAATAACCTGGTAATCAACTGATATAAATGATTTCCGACCTCCAGAAACAGGCCTGGGCCCAGCTCACCGGTAAGCTGGACCGGTTGCCCCACGCCCTGCTGATCCATGGGGTCCCGGGGGTCGGAAAACTGGCCCTGGCGGAGCGTTTTGCCCAGCTCCTGCTGTGCGAGAAGCGGGGGCAGGGGACCAGCCCTTGCGGCGCCTGCGAGGGCTGCCGCTGGTTCCTGGCGGGCAACCACCCGGACGCCCGCTTTCTGGAGCCCGAAGCCCTCGCCCGCCATACGGCGGCCGCGGAGGAGGGCGACGAGGACAAGCCGAAGTCCACCAGGCAGCCCAGCACCGAAATCAAGATCGAGCAGGTGCGCGCGCTGGCGGGGTTCGTCAACGTCGGCTCGCATCGCGGCGGGCGGCGCATCGCCATCGTCCATCCGGCCGAAGACATGAATACGAACGCCGCGAACGCCCTGCTGAAAAGCCTCGAGGAACCGCCGCCGGGCGCGATGTTTCTCCTCGTCTCGCACCGGCCGGCGCGGCTGCTGCCGACCATCCGCAGCCGCTGCGTTCCGGTGCCCGTGCCGCTGCCGGAGCCGAAGGCCGCCGCCGCGTGGCTCGCCGCCCAGGGCGTCAGCGCGCCCGAGCGCTGGCTGGCGTTCGCCGGCGGCGCGCCGCAGCGCGCGCTGGACTACGCCGCGGTCGAGCGCGGCGCGGCGCTCGAGCGCGTATTGCGCGGCATCGCCTCCGGGGACCGGGGCTCGCTGGGCGAAGTAAAGGACCGCGACGAACTAGAACCGCTGGCCGAGGTCCTACAGAAGATGGCACTCGACCGCGCATTCGCCGCGCTCTCCGGAAAGACCAAGTACGGCGGCGCTGCGGTGCCTGGCGACGGACGCGCTTGGCTGGCCTATGCCCGCGCCATGGGCCGCAACCGGCTGCTCACGCGCCATCCGCTCAATATCAAGCTGTTCGCCGCCGAAATGGTCGCGGGCATGCCGAAGAAATAGCGTGCTCCTGCGCCGGGCGTTCCTGGCGATGGCCGTCGCCTTGCTGGCTGCCGCGCCCGGGATCTCCGCGGGCCAGTCCTACGATGTGCTCCTCAAGGCGGTAAACGACGGCGACACCAAGACCGTCGGCGAGCTCCTCAACAAGGGCCTGGATCCCGAATCAACCGACAAGGAAGGCAACTCGCTGCTGATGATCGCCGCGCAGCAAGGCCACATCGACCTGGTGACGCTGCTGATCGAGCGCGACGTCAAGGTCAACCGCCAGAGCCCGCACGGCGACACCGCGCTGATGATGGCCA
>CAZPNH010000035.1:0-8949 GCA_964587635.1 uncultured Bordetella sp. | reverse complement strand
GTCCATGGTCACCACGCGGTAGCCTTCCATCGCCGCCTGCAGCGCGCAGATCGGGTCGATCTCGGTCACCCACACCTGCGCCGACAGCGCGCGCAGCGCCTGCGCCGAGCCCTTGCCCACGTCGCCGTAGCCGGCCACCACCGCCACCTTGCCCGCCACCATCACGTCGGTGGCGCGCTTGATGCCGTCCACCAGCGACTCGCGGCAGCCGTAGAGGTTGTCGAACTTCGACTTCGTCACCGAGTCGTTGACGTTGATGGCGGGGAACAGCAGCTCCTTCTTCTTCGCCATCTCGTACAGGCGGTGCACGCCGGTGGTGGTTTCCTCCGTCACCCCCTTGATGTCCTTCGCCATGCGCGAGTACCACGTCGGATCCTTCGCCAGCTTCGCCTTGATCGCCTTGAAGAGCGAGGTCTCCTCCTCCGAGCCCGGCTTGGCGATGACGGAAGCGTCCTTCTCCGCGCGCTTGCCCAGGTGCATGAGCAGCGTGGCGTCGCCGCCGTCGTCCAGGATCATGTTCGGGCCCCGCATTTCACCTGTGTTGCCGAACTCGAAAATCCGGTGCGTGTAGTCCCAGTAGTCGTCCAGCGTCTCGCCCTTCACCGCGAACACCGGCGTGCCGCCCGCGGCGATCGCGGCCGCGGCATGGTCCTGCGTCGAGAAAATGTTGCACGACGCCCAGCGCACGTCCGCGCCCAGCGCCTTCAGCGTCTCGATCAGCACGGCGGTCTGGATGGTCATGTGCAGCGACCCCGTCACACGCGCGCCCTTGAGCGGCCGCGTCGCGGCGTACTCCTCGCGGATCATCATCAGCGCCGGCATTTCGGACTCGGCGATGGCGATTTCCTTGCGGCCCCAGTCGGCCAGGGCCAGGTCGGCGACCTTGTAGTCGGTAAAGCCTGCTTTTGGTGCGTTCATGCTGGAGCTCTCCTGTAGTTTGGCGGGGCCCCAAAAACGAAGCGCCCGCATCGTTTCCAATGCGAGCGCCGTTTTGTTTAGCTGAGCCTGATCCACCTGTTAGGGGAATGCAGCGCTCCTCAGCAGGACCACATTATACCGAAAACTGGGGACAGCCCTCTATTTTTGGCTCCCGACTCATGCATCAAGAAAGGACTGGTAGCGCATTGAAAGCAAATTCGAATCTGGGCGATGCGCAACTGCAGCGGGCAAAACAATGCGTTTGCCGTGAAGGGACTGTATTCCGACAAGCGTAGGGCCGTCCTTCTCTTGCAGCAGATCCGGGCGTACTTCCAAGACATAGTCGGGCCTTAAGCCGACGAAATATCGGTCAAACGCGGCATGGTGCAGTGTGCAAAGAGCGAGGCCATTTCGAACTGACGGCTCGCCCTCGGGGTGGGAATCCGGGACGATGTGTGCGGCATCCAGCATCTCCTCGTGACGAAATCGACAGAATGCGCATTGACGTTTGTAGGCATTTAGCACTCGTTCACGAAACGAGCGCTGGTGGAGCCTGACTCGTACCGCCGCAGTTGCATATCTACGCCGCAGATTTTCGGAGGCTGGATCCATCGCGACTGCCGTGTCGACTTCAACACCAATATGTTGAGCCTCGTCGACGGCGACCGTAAACGTCAAGCGTGCGGGGTCGTCGCCAACTACAAACACCGGCCAAGTGGCGAGATATTTTCCAGGGACAAGGCCGTGAAAATAGACCAGAGGTAGGCGATTCGACATCGCGTTCCTTAGACCCACGTTGTCTCGGTGCTGGATGTTCGTGCCTCGGTAGCTATACCGAAGTAGTCCGTCTGGACCGAGCGCATCACTGTATGGGCTCTCAGGTGTCGTGGCTATCGAAAGAGGCCCGTCTGTCAAGACTTTTGGCTTGAAAATTCCCTGGGGAGCGAGAAGAGGAACTCTCTCGCCTTCGAACTCGAATCCTTTCGCCAACAACGAGCGCGGAAGAACATCACCATGCCGCTCGACTTGCTCTTTGAGCCATGCAAAGGCGCTGGATCGGACGCGCGCATTCAGTGCAGTCGAATTCGCCACCATTTGGGATAATGACACTTTTTCGGCAAACAATCCGTGCATCTCTCCGTTGTTGTCCCGGTCAAGAACGAGCAGGAAAATGTCCTGCCACTGCTTGCCGAAATCCACGCTGCGCTCGAGGGCAGGGGGGAGTTCGAGGTCGTCTATGTTGACGACGGCAGCACCGACACGACCCCGAAGGTCCTGGCCGAGGCGCAGGCGCGGTATCCGCGGCTGCGGGTGCTGGCGCACAGGGAGAGCTGCGGGCAGAGCGCGGCGCTGGTAACGGGGTTCCGGGCGGCGCGGGGGGAGTGGATCGCGACGCTGGACGGGGACGGCCAGAACGATCCGGCGGACATTCCGAAGCTGATGGCGGCGCGGGATAGTGCGGACAAGGCGGGGCGTCCCGCCAACCTTCAGCTCGTCGCCGGGTACCGGAAGAAGCGGCCGGACACGTGGCTGAAGCGCGTTTCGTCGCGCGTGGCCAACGGGGTGCGCTCGCGGCTGCTGGGGGATGCGACGCCGGACACGGGCTGCGGCCTGAAGCTGATCCTGCGCTCGGCCGTCCTCGAGCTGCCGGTGTTCGACCACATGCACCGCTTCCTGCCGGCGCTGATCCAGAGGAACGGCGGCGCGACGCTGTCGGTGGAGGTGAACCACCGCCCGCGCACGCGCGGCGTCTCGAACTACGGCATGTTCGACCGGTTGTGGGTGGGGATCGTGGATCTGTTCGGCGTGATGTGGCTGCAGCGCCGGCTGCGGAGGCCGCGGGTCATCGAAAGAACAGGAAACGAAAGACCCGGACGTTGAAAGTTCGAACTTATCTGCCCGGACTGGTGTTCCTCGCCACGCTGATCGCCGTCGGCTACGTCATCGAAAGCGGCCTGCTGCGCGGCATGCTGAGCGAAGCCTGGATCGACCAGGAGGTGCGCGGCAAGGGCGTTCCGGGCGAGCTGCTGTTCGTCGCCGTCGGCGGGATCGTCACGGCGCTGGCAGTACCGCGCCACGTGGTCAGCTTCCTCGGCGGCTACGCCTTCGGCCTCGGTCTGGGCACGGCGCTCGCGCTGCTGGCGACCGAGCTCGGCTGCCTGCTGGTGTTTTTCTACGGGCGCTACATCGGCCGGCCGCTGGTGAGCGCGCGCATGTCGGAGAAAATGCGGGCCCGCGTGCGCCGCATCGAGGATTTCCTCGCCGCCAATCCGTTTTCCATGACGCTGCTGATCCGCCTGCTGCCGGTCGGCAACAATTTCGCCACCTGCCTCGCGGCGGGCGTCTCGCGCGTGCCGGCGGGGCCCTTTCTCCTCGGCTCCCTGGTCGGCTACCTGCCGCAGACTTTCGTGTTCACGCTCGCCGGCAGCGGCATCGAGATGGGCGGCGGCCTGCGCGTCGCGTTCGCGGTGCTGTTCTTCGTCGTCTCGGGCGCGATCGGCATCTGGCTGTACCGCAAGTACCGCCACGGCAAATCGCTGGGCGAGGAAGTGGAGAAGGCCATTTGATAAAGGACCGCACTCGTGCGGTAGAGGACCGCGCACTGTGGGTGTTGCTCGCGGGCTGGATGCTGTTTTCGGTCGCGTCGATCTGGCTGCGGCCGCTCTGGCCTGTGGACGAGACGCGCTACGCGAGCGTCGCCTGGGAGATGTGGCTGCGCGGCGATTTCCTCGTGCCCTACATCAACGGCGAGCCCTACAGCCACAAGCCGCCGCTGCTGTTCTGGCTGATCCAGCTGGGCTGGGCGATCTTCGGCGTGAACGACTGGTGGCCGCGCATGGTGGCGCCGCTCAGCGCGCTGGCGGCGGTTCCCCTGCTCCTGAAACTGGAAGGCCTTCTCTGGAATGAAAAGCAGGCGCACAGCGGCTTTTCGGTCTGGGTGCTGTTCGGCACGCTGCTGTTCGCCGGCTTCATCACGCTCACCATGTTCGACCTGCTGCTGCTGCTGTGCGCGATGGCCGCGATGGTTGGGGTGCTGGAACTGAGCAAAGGCAGATTCAAAGGCGTCCTCTGGCTGGGCGCCGGCATCGGCCTGGGCGTGCTGAGCAAGGGACCGGTGATTCTCCTGCACGTGCTGCCCGCGGCCGTCGCCGCGCCCTGGTGGGCGCCGCAACTCAACGGCAGGTTCAGGCGCTACTACCTGGATCTGCTGCTGGGCGTGCTGCTCGGCGCCGCCATTGCGCTCTCCTGGGCTTTGCCTGCCGCCTGGTACGGCGGCGAGGCCTATCGCAACGCGATTTTCTGGGGCCAGACCGCGGGCCGCGTGGCGGAGTCCTTCGCCCATCGCGCGCCGCTCTGGTACTACCTGCCGCTGCTGCCGCTGATCCTGTTCCCGTGGTTCGTTTTTCCGCGGTTCTGGCTCGGCATGAAAGGCGTTCTTTCGGATTCCGGTTCGAAGTTCCTGGTCGCCTGGCTCGTCCTGACCCTGGTGGGTTTCTCGCTGGTGAGCGGCAAGCAGGCGAAATACCTGGTGCCGATGGTGCCCGCGTTCGCGCTGCTCGCCGGCCACGTGCTGGCGAAAGCTGCATCGCCCGCGCGCTGGTGGGACATGCTGCCGCCGGCGGTCGGTTTCCTCGCGCTGCCCGCGTTCCTCCTTTACCTGCGCGCGCTGCCCGCGGCGATGCAATTGCCGGAATGGGCGGCGGAGATCCCCTTGTGGCCGATAGTGGTGCTGGTGCTGGCCGCACCGGTCCTGCTGTTCTTCAGCCGCAAGGAAACCGCGACGCAGGTGCGCGTCCTCGCTTTCGCGATGCTGGCCGCGTTCGCGGTGGCGGGCGCGGGCGTGATTCCCGCGTTCGTCCCGTACAGCGATCCGGGGCCCGCGGCCCGCTATCTGGCCGCGCTGCAGGACCGGCAGGTGCCGCTCGCCCATCTCGGCAAGTACCACGCGCAGTACAACTTCGTGGGCCGGCTGCGCGCGCCGGTCGCGATCCTCGATCCGCAGGAAGTGAAGGGCTGGGTGGCCGCGCATCCCGAGGGGCAGGTATTGACCGTCGAACGCACGCGCTACGCGGGCGCCGGTCCTGCCACCGCCGAAGGTGGTCCTGCCACCACCAAAGGTGGCCCTGACTATCAGGCGCCGTTCCGGGGTGCCTGGCTGCAGGCCTGGCGCGGCGAGGCGCTGCTCGTGGCGCGGCCCGAGCTGCGCTAGACTACGCGCATGAACATGGCTCTTCAGGGCGGACTGGTCGGACTCGGCATCGCCGCGTTCCTCTACGCGTTCGAGTACCTGGCGGTAAAGAGAGCCGCGGCCGAGCGCAGCAGGAAGATGGCCAAGAAAATGGAAATCAACCAGGAGGAACTTTCCCGGTTGAGGGCGGTGCGAGGCCTGTGCTACTTCCTGCCGATCGGCTGCGCCATCGGCGCCTGGCTGGTCTGGGGCTAAGCTGCTTGCTTTAGAGCGAGGGCTTTGTCCGTCGCTTCCCAGGTGAACTCGGGCTCGTCGCGCCCGAAGTGGCCGTAGGCCGCGGTCTTCTCGTAGATCGGCCGCAGCAGGTCCAGCATCTGCACGATGCCCTTGGGCCGCAGGTCGAAATGCTGCAGCACCAGCTGCGACAGCTTTTCATCCGACAGCTTGCCCGTGCCCTGCGTGGTCACCATGACGCTGGTCGGCTGCGCCACGCCGATGGCGTAGGACACCTGCACCAGGCATTTCGCGGCGAGCCCCGCGGCGACGATGTTCTTCGCCACGTAGCGCGCGGCATAGGCGGCTGAACGGTCCACCTTGGAGGGATCCTTGCCGGAGAACGCGCCGCCGCCGTGCGGCGCCGAGCCGCCGTAGGTGTCGACGATGATTTTGCGGCCGGTGAGGCCGCAGTCGCCCTTCGGCCCGCCGATCACGAAAGCGCCGGTCGGGTTGACGAGGTACTTCACCTTGCCCTTGACGAGGTTCTTCGGCAGCACCGGCTTGATCACCTGCTCGATCACCGCTTCCTCGATCTGCTTGTGCGTCATGTCCGGCGCGTGCTGCGTCGAGAGCACCACGGTGTCGATGGCGTCGGGCTTGCCGTTGACGTATTTGATGGTGACCTGCGATTTCGCGTCCGGGCGCAGCCAGGGCATGCGGCCGTCGCGGCGCACTTCGGACTGGCGCTCGACCAGCCGGTGCGAGAGGTAGATCGGCATCGGCATCAGGCCGGGCGTCTCGTCGCAGGCGTAGCCGAACATGAGGCCCTGGTCGCCCGCGCCCTGGTCGAGGTCGAGGCCCTTGCCTTCGTCCACGCCCTGCGCGATGTCCTGCGACTGCTCGCCGTAGGCGACGATCACCGTGCAGGTGTGCGTGTCGAAGCCGATCTTCGGGTCGTTGTAGCCGATGCGGTTGATGGTCCGGCGCGCGACTTCGTCGTAGTTGACGCGCGCGCCCGTGGTGATCTCGCCCGCGAGCACGACGAGGTTGTCCTTGACCAGCGTCTCGGCGGCGACGCGCGACTTGCGGTCCTGCTTTAGAATCGCGTCGAGCACCGCATCCGATATCTGGTCGGCGACCTTGTCCGGGTGTCCCTCGGAAACCGACTCGGAAGTGAAGAGAAATTCGCTCATGGGTTTGTTCTGAGTTCGCTGCAAAAACGGGGCTGCAAGGATACCAGATGTCGCGCTTCCTGATGAGCCTTGCGGCACGTTTTCCACTCGCGCTTCTGCATGCGATGGGCGCGCTGCTCGGGTGGGCGATGTATGGGCTGTCGCCCACTTACCGGCGCCACTTGCGCGACAACCTCGCGGCCGCCGGTTATCGCGATTCGGCGACGCGGCGCGCGGCGATCGCGGGCGCCGGCCGCCTGCTCGCCGAACTGCCCGCCATCTGGCTGCGGCCAAGCGCCGACGTGCTGGCGCTCGTGCGGCGCATCGACGGCAGGGAACACGTGGATGCCGCGCGCGCGGCGGGCAAGGGCATCGTGTTCCTCACGCCGCACCTGGGCTGCTTCGAGATCACCGCCAAGATCGCCGCCGACGAATTCCCGATCACGGTGCTCTACCGCGCGCCCAAGCTCGCCTGGCTGCAGCCGATGATCGAAAAAGGGCGCGGCCAGGACAACGTGCGCCTCGCGCGCGCCGACCTGTCGGGCGTGCGCGAGCTGCTGGCCGCGCTGACGCGCCATGAAGCAGTGGGCATCCTCCCCGACCAGGTGCCGGGCGAAGGCGAGGGCGAATGGGTGGAATTCTTCGGCCAGCCCGCCTACACCATGACGCTGGGGGCGAAGCTCGCGGCGCGGCCGGGCAGCGTGTGCCTGCTCGCGTTCGGCGAACGCCTGCCCGGGGGCGCGGGCTACGTGCTGCATATCCGGCCGCTGCCGGCGGCCGAACCCGGCGAAAGCGAAACGCGGCGCATGAACCGCGCGCTGGAAGCGCTGATCCGCGAATGCCCTGGACAATATCTGTGGGGCTACAACCGGTACAAACGGCCCAAGGGCGCGCCGGAAATTTCGTGAGCAAGATCATCTTCGCGCTTCTGTGGGTGGCGCACTTCCTGCCTTACCGGGCACTGGTGGTCATCGGCGACGCCGTCGGCGCGCTGGTTTTCTGGCTGATCCCCGAGCGCCGGCACGTGACGCGGGTCAATCTCGCAAAATGCTTTCCCGCGATGGGCGCGCGGGAGAGGGAGCAGCTGGCGCGGCGCCATTTCCGCGCCTTCTGCCGCAGCTTCGTGGACCGCTCGCTGCTGTGGTGGGCGCCGCGCGCGCGCATCGAGCGCCTGATCCGCATCGAGGGGCTGGAGCACCTGCGCGCGGCGATGGGAAAACCCGGCGGCGCGCCGTTGATCCTGTTCGTGCCGCATTTCGTCGGCATGGACGCGGGCGGCACGCGCCTCTCCTGCGAGATCAACGCGGTGTCCATGTTCGCCAAGCAGAAGGACGAGAAATTCAACGAGCTGCTGCTGCGCGGCCGCAGCCGCTTCGGCGACCAGCGCCTGGTGTCGCGCCAGGAAGGCATCCGCGCCACCCTCACCGCGATGCGCGCGGGGCGGCCGTTCTACTACCTGCCCGACCAGGACTACGGCCCGAGCGACGCGATATTCGTGCCCTTCTTCGGCGTGCCCGCCGCGACCGTGCCGGGCCTGTCGCGCATCGCGCGCCTGGCGGGCGCCCGGGTGCTGCCCTGCGTGACGCAGATGCTGCCCGGCGGCGCGGGCTACCTGATGCGCATCGAGCCGCCGTGGGACAATTTCCCGACGCAGGATATCGAGGCCGACACGCGCCGCATGAACGCCTACATCGAGCAGCGGGTGCTCGAGATGCCGGAGCAGTACCTCTGGATGCACAAGCGCTTCAAGACCCGCCCCGAAGGCGAAGCGCGTTTCTACTGAAAAATGAAAAAACTTCGCACTGCAGTCATCGGCGCCGGCTACATGGGCAGGTTCCACGCAGAGAAATTCGCCGCCATCGATTCTGCGGAGCTCGTCGCGGTGGTCGATTCCGATGCCTCCCGCACCAGGGAAACCGATTACAAGCCATGGCTCGCGAAGATCGATGCCGCGTGCGTAGCGGTGCCGACGAAGTTCCATTTCCAGGTCGTGAAGGACTGCCTGGAGGCCGGCGTGCACGTGCTGGTGGAAAAGCCGATGGCGACCACGCTCGCCGAAGCGGACGCGCTGCTCGAACTCGCGCGCGCGAAGGGGCTGGTGCTGCAGGTCGGCCACCTGCAGCGCTTCAATCCCGCGTTCCAGGCGCTCGCCGCGCAGGGCGGCCGGCCGCTGTTCATCGACATCGAGCGCCTCGCGCCGTTCAAGGCGCGCGGCACGGATGTCGACGTGGTGCTCGACCTGATGATCCACGACCTGGACCTGGTGCTGGCGCTCGCCCGGGCGCCGGTGGAGCAGGTGAGCGCCAGCGGCTTTCGCGTGCTCACGGACGCCATCGACATCGCCAACGCGCGCATCGAGTTCGCCGACGGCTGCATCGCCAGCGTGTCGGCGAGCCGCGTCAGCCAGTCGCCCGTGCGGAAGCTGCGCGTGTTCCGCCACGACAGCTACGTGTC
>CAZPNH010000034.1:0-8991 GCA_964587635.1 uncultured Bordetella sp. | reverse complement strand
CTCGGTCGCGCCCGAGGTCCACACCAGCTCCTTCGCATCGCAGCGCACCAGCGCCGCCACGTGCTCGCGCGCCTCCTCGACCGCCTCTTCCGCCTTCCAGCCGAGCGCATGCGAGCGGCTCGCCGGATTGCCGTAATCCTCGGTGAGGAACTGGATCATCTTCTGCGCCACGCGCGGGTCCACCGGCGTGGTGGCCGAGTAATCCAGGTAGATGGGGAAAGCCAGGGGCTTCATCAGGCGGCGACCTTCTCCGGGGTTTTCTCGGCGCCGCGGAAATCCTTGATCACCTGCACCTGCTTGCCCTGCTGGTGCGAGACCACGTCGGCGAGCGAAACCGAGTTCAGGTAGTCGTTCATTTTCTCGTTGAGCGTCGCCCACAGGTCGTGCGTGACGCAGCGCCGGTCGTCGATGCAGTTTTCCTTGCCGCCGCACTGCGTGGCGTCGATGGGTTCGTCCACCGCGGTGATGATCTCCGCCACCGAGATGCCGCCGGTCGGCCGCGCGAGGCAATAGCCGCCGCCCGGGCCGCGCACGCTGGTCACCAGCTTGGCGCGGCGCAGCTTGCCGAACAGCTGCTCCAGGTAGGACAGCGAGATGTGCTGGCGCTCGCTGATGGCCGCGAGCGTGACCGGGCCGCGCGTCTGGCGCATGGAAAGATCCACCATCGCGGTCACCGCAAACCTGCCTTTGGTCGTGAGTCTCATGGTTACACCGTTCTATACCCGATGAAGATGCTCAAGTATACCAAATCCCGAGCGATTCTGTCAGGTATTAAAATTCATATTAATCATCTACTTGATCGCCCTAAGCTGCTCGGCCTTCGAGCGCTCGGCGGCCTGCTCCAGGCGCCGCATTTTCTCGGTCAGGGCCGACACCGTCTGCTCCAGCTCCTGCGCGTGGTCGACCAGCGATTGCAGCGTCTTGGCGTACGGGTCTTCCTGGTTCGGCATCACGCCGTAAGCGGCGAAGGGCATCTGCTCCTCGGCCTTCGCGCTTTTCTCCACGATACGGCCGGGAATGCCGACGACCGTGGCACCGGCGGGCACTTCCTTGAGCACCACCGCGTTCGAACCGATTTTCGCGCCGTCGCCGACACTGAAGCCGCCCAGCACCTTGGCGCCCGCGCTGACCACCACCCCCTTGCCGAGCGTCGGGTGGCGCTTGGTACCGCGGTACAGCGAGGTACCGCCGAGCGTCACGCCCTGGTAGATGGTGCAGTCGTCGCCGATCTCCGCGGTCTCGCCCACCACCACGCCCATGCCGTGATCGATGAACACGCGCCGCCCCATGACCGCCGCCGGATGAATCTCGATGCCGGTCAGCCAGCGGCCGAGCTGCGAGGTGAAACGGCCGAGCCAGCGCAGGCCGTTGTTCCAGAACCAGTGCGCCAGCCGATGGATGTAGACCGCATGCAGGCCCGGATAGCAGGTCAGCACTTCCCAGGTCGAGCGGGCCGCCGGGTCGCGCTGGAACACGCTGGCAATGTCTTCACGTAGCTGCCTGAACATGAACGGCATTTTAAGGTGCCCGAGTAAAACGATCAACTATTTGGACTTGGGCTTCTGCAGGGCGTTCAGCAGGCCGCGCAGGATATTTACTTCCTCCCGCTCCAGGTCCGGCACCCGGGCAAACAACCGCCGCAGGCGCGTGGGCAGCTTCGAGCCCGAGGCCGGGTCGAAGAATTCGCTGCTGATGGCAGCCTGCTCCAGATGGCCGTACAGGCCTTCCAGATCCTGAATGGTTGCGGGTTTCTCTCCGCGGAATTCCGCGATTTCCGGTTTTGACGTCATGAACATTTCGTACGCCACCACTTGCACCGCCTGCGCCAGGTTCAGCGAAGTGAAGCCGGGATTGGCCGGGATGTGCACCAGGTACTGGCAGGCGAGCATTTCCTCGTTGGTCAGGCCGGCCTGCTCGTTGCCGAATACGAAGGCAACTTCCCCGTTCAACTCGGCCGCGCGCGCCGCCGCCGCGCGCACGTCCAGCACCGGCGTGGACCACTCGCGCGGCCGCGCCGACAGCGCGAAGGCGGCGACGCAATCGGCGATCGCCTCCGTCAGCGTGGCGTGGATCTTCGACTGGTCGAGCACGTCGATGGCGTTGGTCGCCATCCAGCGCGCTTCCGGCGCGGGAAACTTTTCGGGTGCCACCAGGCGCAGGTCGGACAGCCCCATGGTCTTCATGGCGCGCGCGGCGGCGCCGATGTTGCCGGGGTGGCTCGGGCGGCAGAGCACGATTCTTGTGCGGGACAAATGCGGCGGGACCTGACTCACCATACTAGAATACGCGCCCCATGCATCCCATGCTCAATATCGCGGTCAAGGCGGCGCGGCGCGCAGGCAGCATCATCAACCGCGCGGCGCTCGACCGCACCAAGCTGGAGATCCGCTCCAAGCGCGCCAACGATTTCGTCACGCAAGTGGACAAGTCGGCCGAGATGGCGGTCATCGATATCATCCGCCAGGCCTATCCGGACCACGCCATCCTCGCCGAGGAGTCCGGCAGCCTGCCCGTCGACAAGGCGGAATACCGCTGGATCATCGATCCGCTGGACGGCACCACCAATTTCATCCACGGCTTCCCGCAGTACTGCGTCTCCATCGCGCTGGAGCACCGCGGCGCCATCCAGCACGGCGTGATCTACGATCCGGCGAAGAACGAGCTGTTCACCGCCTCCAAGGGGCGCGGCGCCTTCCTCGACGACCGGCGCATCCGCGTGTCCAAATGCGCGCAGCTCAAGGACGCGCTGGTGGGCACGGGATTCCCCTTCAAGGAAATGTCGCGCGTCGACCTCTATTTCCGGCAGCTGCGGGAAGTGATGACGACCTCCGCCGGCGTGCGCCGCGCGGGCGCCGCGGCGCTCGACCTCGCCTACGTCGCGGCCGGGCGCATGGACGCGTTCTGGGAACTGGGGCTGGCGCCCTGGGACATGGCCGCGGGCGCGCTCATGATCCAGGAAGCCGGCGGCCTGGTGGGCGACCTGCAGGGCAATTCGACCTGGCTCGAGTCCGGCGACATCGCCGCGGCGACGCCGAAAGTGTTTACGCAACTGCTGGGCGCGCTCAGGTAGCGCTCAGGCCGGCCTTTTCGCCGCCGGCCGCGGCCTCCGCCCGGAACTGCACCACGCGGTTCCTCCCCGTGCGCTTCGCCTCGTACATCGCGCGGTCGGCGCGCGCCACCACGGCGTCCATGCTGCTGCCGTCGGCCGGATGGCTGGCAAGGCCGATGCTCACCGTGCAGCCGACGCGCTTGCCGTCGATGTCGAGCGGCACGCCGGCGACGGCTTCGCGGATGCGCGAAGCGACCTCGAGCGCGCCCGGCGGCGGCGTCTCCGGCAGCAGCACGACGAATTCGTCGCCGCCGTAGCGCGCCAGCACGTCGGTGTAGCGCAACTCGGCCTGCACCAGCCGCGTGAGCTGCTTCAGCAGCCGGTTGCCGGCCTCGTGGCCGTGCGTGTCGTTGACAGCTTTCAGGTTGTCCGAGTCGATAATGAGCACCGTGGCGGCGCGGTTGTAGCGCACCGCCTGGCCGAACAGGCGGTTGGCGGCGATGGAGAAGCCGCGCATGTTGAGCAGGCCCGTCAGCTCGTCGGTCTCCGACAGCAGCTTGGCGCGGCTCAGCCCGTAGCGGATGTCCGCCGAGAACATGCTGACGATGTAGGCGACCAGGATCACCGGCGCGATCTGCGCCGCGAAGCCGCCCAGGAAGGCGAGCGACAGCATCTGGTCCACCGAGAAGCTGCCGCCGAGGAACACCTGGCAGGCGGCGATCAGCGCCACCTCGACCAGCGTGGTGATCTTGCCCAGCGTCAGGGACGAGGTGATGACGGGCAGCAGGTAGGTGTTCAGCAGCGGGCTCGCGAGCCCGCCGGTGTAGAAGCACACCCAGGTGATGAAGCCGATCATCGCCCAGGTCTCCAGCGCCACTTTCCAGCGCGTCTCGCGCTTGTAGAGGTTGGCGTAGCGGAACGCCATGACGAAGGCGGCGTAGAAGAACAGCGCGGAGATGACCGCCGCCTCGGACAGCTTGTCCGGCGTGCCGAAGATGACGAACAGCAGCACCAGGATCAGCAGCAGCCAGTGGATTTCGGCCACGGTGCGCGAGATGCCGCGCAACTCCTCCTGCTCGATGCTGGGAGCCGACTGGCGGACCGCTTCCGGGGGCGGGGTGATGGACATCCTGTTTTGCCCCCGCTACTTTACCGCAACATCCCCCTTGGCCCGGGCGAGCACCTGCTCGAGCGCCAGCGCCGCCAGGTCGATTTCCGCCGGGGTGATTTCCAGCGACGGCGCGAGCGTAATGACGTTCTTGTAGTAGCCCCCGATGTCCAGCACCAGCCCCATGCGGCGCGCGCCGATGGACAGGTCGCCCTCCAGGCCGATCTGGAACATGCGGTCGGCGAGCCGGCGGCTGGGCGTATGGCCATCCGCCTCGCACATCTCCATGCGCAGCGCGAGGCCGAGGCCGTCGACGTCGCCGACCTCCGCGTGGCGTGACTGGATCTGCTTCAGCTTGCCGAGGAAATGCGCGCCCTTGTCCCGCACGCGGGCGCCGTAATCGCCGGCCGCGAGAATTTTCATCACCGCCAGCCCCGCCGCGGTGCCCAGCGTGTTGGAGGAGAAGGTCGAATGCGTCGAGCCCGGGCCGAACACCGCCGGGTTGATGAGCTCCTCGCGCGCCCAGATGCCCGAGAGCGGATTCATGCCGTTGGTGAGCGCCTTGCCGAAGACGATGATGTCGGGCTGCGCGTCGAAATGCTCCATCGCCCACATCCGGCCGGTGCGGTGGATGCCCATCTGGATTTCGTCGTCCACCAGCAGGATGCCGCGTTCCTTGCAGATGGCGGCCAGCCGCCTGAAGTAGTTCTTCGGCGGAATCACGTAGCCGCCCGTGCCCTGCACCGCCT
Organism: uncultured Bordetella sp.; assembly: GCA_964587635.1. Lineage (GTDB taxonomy): Bacteria > Pseudomonadota > Gammaproteobacteria > Burkholderiales > SG8-39 > RBG-16-66-20. The sequence goes on along the minus strand of CAZPNH010000034.1, from coordinate 4,085 downwards.
CGACGAAGAAGGCGCCGAATTCCGAACGCCCGGTCTTCGGGTTCCACGCGCCCGTGTACTCGTGCTCGAACAGGCGCTCGAACTCGGCGATGCAGTGATCCTCGGTCTTCTGCGCGTCGCCGCGGAACGGCGAACGGAAGGTGTAGGGAAAGGGAATGAACTCGGCGCGGTCGGCGAATTCGCCGAAGGCTTCGCGGTAGCGGTACGACGAGGTGATCGCCGACGCGCCCAGCGTGCGGCCGTGATAGCCGCCCTGGAAGGCCAGCATGCGCTGCCGCCCGGTGCGCTTGCGCACGAGTTTCAGCGCGTCCTCGATCGCCTGCGCGCCGCCGACGTTGAAGTGCACCCTGCCCTTCATGCCGAAGCCGCGCTCGACGCTCTCGCAGATCATCTCCGAGAGCTCGATCTTCTCGCGGTGCAGGTACTGGCAGGCGAGCTGCGGCAGCCTGTCCATCTGCGCGCGCAGCGCGGCGTCCACCGCGGGATGCGCATAGCCGAGGTTGACCGCCGAGTACCACATCTGCAGGTCGAGATATTCGCGGCCATGCAGGTCGAACAGGAAACTGCCCTCGCAGCGCTCGAAGAACTTTGGCTTCTCCGCGTAGTGCACGGTGTCGCCGTGCGAACAGTAGCGGTTCTCCTTCTCGAGCAGCACGCGTTCCTCTTCGCGGATCTGCGCGAGCGTCAACTCTGCCGGCACCCTGTTCATCGTGTCGCCCTGGATTTAGTTTGCGAATTCCGGAACTGCTGGATAGTATCAGCGGTCAGTCGTTGCGATGATGTTCGCGTCGCCTAACAGCACGCTGTCGCTGACCTTGCGGATACCTTGCACATGGCATTGGAGTGGGCCTGGATAAAAAAGCAGCAACCGGTCGAGCTTGCCGACCGCGGCATCCGTCTGCCGTCGGACGGCGGCTGCACGATCCTGCTGCTGCATGGCCTGACCGGATCGCCCACCGAGCTCGGCTATCTTGCATACAACCTGCGGCACCGGGGCGGCCACTCGGTGTACTGTCCGCGGCTGGTGAATCACGGCCAGCCGCTGGACGTGCTGGCGCGCACCACGTGGACGCAGCTCTACGCCTCCGCGAAAGAGGCCTTCCTCGAGGCGCGCGAGGCTGCGCGCGCTAACGGCACGCCGCTGGTGGTGGGCGGTCTGTCGCTGGGCGCGGTCATGTCGCTGATGCTGGCGGCCGAATATCCGGACGACGTGGCGGGCGTCGCCGGCCTGTCGCCGACGCTGTTCTACGATGGCTGGAACGTCCCCTGGCAGCGCAAGCTGCTGCCGCTGGTGAGCTACACGCCGCTCAAGTACTTCGCCTACTTCCGCGAAGACGCGCCTTTTGGGCTGAAGGACGACGAACTCCGGCGCAAGGTCGCGGCCCAGTACCAGAAAATGTCCCTGCGCGACAGCGGCAACGCGGCATCGCTGGGATACGCGCATTTCCCCGTGCGCCTGTTCTGCGAGATGCGCCACCTCATCGCGCGCGCGAAACGGGCGCTGCCCGGCGTCACCTGCCCTGTGCTGCTGGTGCAGGCGGAAAACGACGACATGACCGGCCCGAGGAACTCGGAATTCATCCGCAACCGCGTCGGTTCCTCGCGCAGCGAGATCGTCCTGCTGAAGCAGTCGTATCACGTGGTGTCGGCGGACCTGGAGCGCTCTTCGGTGGCGGAGCACCTGCAGCGGTTCTGCGGCTCCCTTGCGCATGCGTAAGCCCGCGCTGTTTTTCGATTTCGACAACACTCTCACCGACGGCGACATCCTCGACCAGGTGATCGAGGAATTCTCGCCCGACGAAATGTGGCGCGACTGGGAAAACGCCTGGGAGGACGGCCGGCTCCCGGCGCGCGACTGCCTGCGCCTGCAGATCGAGAACCTGCGCGTCACGCGCGAGGATCTGTTCAGCTACCTGTCGCAGGTCCGCGTGGATCCCGCGTTTGCCGCGATCGTGAACTGGGCGAAGGCGCGGCGCGTGGACGTGAGCATCGTGAGCGACAGCTTCCTGCCGCTCATCCACCACATCCTGCTGACCAACGGGATCGACGTCGTGCCGGTATTCGCCAACGATCTGGGGTTTTCGGGCGACCGGCTGATCCCGGCCTTCCCGTTCTACGATCCGGCCTGCGCCCGTTCGGCCAACGCGAAAGCGCGCCATCTCGCGCCGTACCGCGGCCACAGCATCATCTTCGCGGGCGACGGCCACTCCGACCTCGACGCCGCCCTCGCCGCGGATGTCGTTTTCGCCAAGAGCACGCTGGCGAAGGAACTCGGCATGCGCGGCACCACCTTCCATCCGTTCGACACGCTGGCGCCGATCCTGGAATTCCTCGAAACCCAGCTCAGGCAAGGCCAGACCGGCAACCTGCGCCTCGCCCAGCCTGCGCCAGCGCCGGCGAGGCAGGGCTGACCGGCGGGCGCACAGACAGCCGGCGGGGAGTAGTGCTAGATTAAATGTCCTGCATAATCAGGGCATTTGATGCGCGTTCTGGCCACCGGGGGGCTGGGTTTCATCGGCGCCCATACCTGCGTTGAACTGGCCCGCGAAGGCAGCCGGCTGGTCATCGTCGACAACCTCTCCAATGCCAAGCCGTCGGCGCTCGCACGCATCCGCGAACTCGCACCGGGCGCGGACATCGAATTCGTACAGGCCGACATCCGCGACGCGGCCGCGCTCGACCGGATATTCTCCGCGGGCGACATCGATGCAGTGATCCATTTCGCCGGCCTGAAGGCGGTCGGCGAGTCCGCCGCCAAGCCGCTCGAGTACTACGACAACAACGTCTGCGGCACGGTCGCGCTGCTGCTCGCCATGGCGCGCCGCGGCGTCGAGCGGCTGGTGTTCAGTTCCTCGGCCACGGTCTACGGCGAGCCCGAGCGGCTGCCGCTCACCGAAGACCACCGCCTGCAGGCGACCAACCCCTACGGCCGCACCAAGCTCATGATCGATGAGATCATCGCGGACCACGCGGCCGCGCGCCCCGCCTTCCGCCACGCCACCCTGCGCTACTTCAATCCGATCGGCGCCCATGTCTCCGGCCGCATCGGCGAGGATCCGCGCGGCGTGCCGAACAATCTGCTGCCCTACCTCACGCAGGTCGCGGTCGGCCGCCTGCCGCGCCTGCGCATTTTCGGCGGCGACTACGCCACGGTGGACGGCACCGGCGTGCGCGACTACATCCACGTCGTGGACCTGGCGAGCGGCCACCTGGCGGCGCTCCGGTACCTGCGCAGCCGGGACCGCTCCATCCTGGTCAATCTCGGCACCGGGCGCGGCTACTCGGTGCTCGAGGTGGTGAAGGCGTTTGAAACCGCCACCGGCCGGAAGGTGCCCTACGACATCGTCGCGCGGCGCCCCGGCGACTCCGCCGCGTCCTACGCGGATACTTCGTTCGCCGCGCGCGAACTCGGCTGGCGCGCGAAATTCGGCATCGAGGACATGTGCCGGGACGCCTGGCGCTGGCAATCCGCGAATCCCGACGGATATCCGGATTGAAGCGCCTCCTCCTCGCGCTGTGCTTCGCCTGCACGGGCGCAGCCCAGGCGGCGGGCGCGGCGCCGTCGGTTGCTTTCTTCTACGGCGCCAACCCGCCGCTGGCGGAACTTGGCGCCTTCGATGCCGTCGTGCTGGAGCCTTCCCACACGCCCGACGCGCCTCCCGGCAAGGACACGCTGTGGTTCGCCTACGTGAGCGTGGGCGAAATGGAGAAGAGCCGTCCCGCCTTCGCCGACCTGCCCGCGGCCTGGCAGATCGGCGGCAATCCCGCCTTCGGCAGCGTCGTCGTCGACCAGGCGCAGCCCGAGTGGCCCAAGTTTTTCGCCGAGCGCGTGGTGCAGCCGCTGTGGGATCGCGGCTGGCGCGCGTTCTTCCTCGACACGCTGGATTCCTATCAGCTCGCCGCCACCACGCCCGAGGCGCGCGCACGCCAGGAGGCGGGCCTGGTCGCGGTGGTGCAGACGCTGCGCGCGCGCTTTCCGGGCGTGAAGCTGTTCTTCAACCGCGGCTTCGAGATCCTGCCGCGCGTGCACGCGGAAGCCTGGGGTGTCGCGGCGGAGTCGCTCTACCGCGCCTACGATCACGGCG
>CAZPNH010000033.1:0-9072 GCA_964587635.1 uncultured Bordetella sp. | reverse complement strand
GCGAGCGTTTCTTCCGGCGTCTGGATGCCCGCCTCCATGCGGATCAGGTATTTGATGTCCTGCGCCAGGCGCAGGTTGAGCGCCACCAGGAAGTCCACGGTCGGCGTCGGCGTGCGCGGGATGGAATCGAGGTAGCGCTTGAAGCGCGGCGACAGCGCGCCGCGGATGAGGTAGGGCGCGAGCTCGTGCAGCTGCTCCTCGGCGTAGCGGAAGGGAATTTTCTCGGCGCGCGGCTCGAGGAAGAAATCGAACGGGTTGATGACCGACATCTCGGCCACCAGGTCGATCTCGATCTTCAGCTCGCGCGTGGGCTCGGGAAACACCAGCCGCGCGAGCCAGTTCGACTGCGGGTCCTGCTGCCAGTTGATGAAGTGCTTGGCCGGCGACACGCGCTGCGAGTACGACAGGATCGGCGTGCGCGCGTGCGGCGCGGGCCGCAGGCGCACCACCTGCGGCCCGAGCATGATCGGCCGGTCGTAGCGGTAATGGGTGACGTGGCTGAGCGCGACGTGGATCGACACGGGAGTTCCGGATGCTAGCCGAGATAGGCGCGCTGGATGCGCGCCGCCAGCTCGTTGATGTCGGCGATGAACTCGGTCAGGTACTCGTGCAGCCCGTCATGGAAAATCTCGTCGATGTCGGCGTTGGTGAGCCGTGCGTGGAGCTCGCTCGCGAGGCGCTTGGCGGCGCGGTCGTGACCCTCGATGCGCTCCATCGCCTGCGTCACCTGGTCGAAGCAGGCGGCCAGCGAGCGCGGCATGCGGCGCTCGAGGATCAGCAGCTGCGCCACGTTGATGGGCAGGATCTGGTCGCGGTACAGCGTGCGGTAGGTTTCGAAGGAGGACACCGAGCGCAGCAGCGCGGTCCACTGGTAGTGGTCGAGCGCGCCGCCGACGTCCTTCACCGAGGGCAGGTGAACGTGGTATTTCACGTCCAGAATCCGCGCGGTATTGTCGGCGCGTTCGAGGAAGGTGCCGAGGCGCGAGAAATTGAAGGCGTCGCCGCGCATGATGGTGCCGTAGGTGACGCCGCGGAAGAGGTGCGAACGGTCCTTCACCCAGTCGAAGAATTTCTGCGCGTCCGCGCCGGCGATCTCCGAGCGCCGCACGCGCTTCATGTCGAGCCAGGTGGTGTTGAGCGACTCCCACATCTCGGAGGTGATCTGCCAGCGCACCGCGTGGCCGTTCTCGCGCGCGCTGCGCAGGCAGCTGTAGATCGAGGAGGGGTTGCCGGGGTCGAGCGCGAGGAAATCCACCAGCCCCTGCAGCGTGACGGGTTTTTTCTGCTCGAAGTAGCGCGCCGCGCTGTCGGTGATGGTGAGCGGGGCCAGCAGGTTCTGCTCGCGCGTTTCCTTGGTGCCGAACAGGACCATGTTGGAGGTCACGCCGAGGATGCGCGCCATGTTCTCGGCGCGCTCGATCTGGCGGCTCATCCAGTAAATGCGGTCGGCGACGCGTGACAGCATCGTCAGCAGGGAAAAATCGAAGGCATTCGATTTTTCATTCCACCACCCAGGTGTCTTTCGTCCCGCCGCCCTGCGACGAATTGACGATCAGCGAGCCTTCCTTGAGCGCGACGCGCGTGAGGCCGCCGGGCACCAGCTTCACTTCCTTGCCCGAGAGCACGTAGGGGCGCAGGTCGACGTGGCGCGGCGCGATGCCGCGCTCGACAAAGGTCGGGCAGGTCGACAGCGACAGGGTCGGCTGCGCAATGTAGTTGCCCGGATTCGCTTTCAGGAGTTTGCGGAATTTCTCGCGTTCCGACTTGGATGCCGTCGGCCCGACCAGCATGCCGTAGCCGCCCGAGCCCTGCACTTCCTTCACCACCAGGTCCGCGAGGTTCTCCAGCACGTGGGTGAGATCCTTGGGCTTGTCGCAGCGCCAGGTCGGCACATTGGAGAGGATGGGTTCCTCCTTCAAGTAGAAGCGGATCATGTCCGGCACGTACAGGTAGGTGGACTTGTCGTCGGCGACGCCGGTGCCGACGGCGTTGGCGAGCGCGACGTTGCCCGCGCGGTAGGCGGAGAACAGACCCGGCACGCCGAGCATCGAATCCTTGCGGAATGCGAGCGGGTCGAGGTAGGCGTCGTCGATGCGCCGGTAGATCACGTCAACGCGCTGCCGGCCGCTCGTCGTGCGCATGAAGACGGTGTTGTCCTTGACGAACAGGTCGGCGCCCTCGACCAGCTCCACGCCCATCTGCTGCGCGAGGAAGGCGTGCTCGAAGTAGGCGCTGTTGTACTGGCCCGGCGTGAGCACCGCCACCACCGGGTCGCGCACGCGCGGCGGCGCCGACGCGCGCAGCGTCTCCAGCAGCAGCGCGGGATAGTGCTCGACCGGCAGCACCGTCTGGCGCTCGAACAGCTCGGGAAAGAGCCGCATCATCATCTTGCGGTTCTCGATCATGTAGGACACGCCCGAGGGCGTGCGCAGGTTGTCCTCGAGCACGTAGTACTTGCCGTCGGAGTGCCGCACCAGGTCGATGCCGGCGATGCTGGAGTACACGCGGTTGGGCAGGTCGACGCCGCGCATCTCCTTCTGGAAGCCGCTGTTCTTCAGCACCTGGTCCGGCGGAATCACGCCCGCCTTGAGGATCGCCTGCTCGTGGTAGATGTCGTGCAGGAAACGGTTGAGCGCGTCGACGCGCTGCTTGAGGCCCTTCTCGAGTTCCTCCCACTCCGCGGCCGGGATGATGCGCGGGATGGTGTCGAAGGGGATCAGGCGCTCGGCGCCGGCCTCGTCGCCGTAGACGGCGAAGGTGATGCCGACGCGGTGGAACAGCAGGTCGGCCTCGCGGCGCTTCTCCGCGACCTGCTTGGCGGGCGTCGCGGCCAGCCACTCGGCGATGGGGCCGAAATGCGCCCGCACCTTGCCGTCGGCAGAGCGCATTTCGTCGTATTTTTGTCGGCGTTCCAAGCGGAGTTCCCCCTTAGGAACGAGCAAGACACATGCCAGGAAAACAGTACCCGATCAGCCCTGTGGATCGTCCTGCGGGTCTGTATTCGGCTTGACCACCGCACGCTGGTACTCCGAGGGCGGGATGCCGACCTGCTGCTGGAAGAAACGGGTGAAATTGGATTGCGCCGAGAAGCCCAGTTCGGCCGAGACTTCGGCGATCTTGGAGCTGCCCGTGGAGAGCTTCGAGATCGCCGATTCGACGCACAGCATGTCGAGGTAGGCCCGCGGCGAGCGCCCGGTGGAGAGCTGGAACAGGTCGTAGAAGCGCGAGCGCGACAGGCCGACCTGGCTCGCCAGCTCGTTCATGTTCACTTCCTTGTTCGGGTGCGCGCGCAGCAGCGCCAGCGCGCGGCGGATGCGCGTGTCGGCGAAGGGCGAGCCGCGCCAGAGGCGCGCGCCGGCCTGGCGCCGCGCGAGGTAGGTCTCCACGATCGACAGCATCAGCTCCTGCAGCATGAACTCGAGCCGCTCGTGGGAGAGGAACTGGTCGTTCAGCACTTCGATCACCAGCGTGTCGGCAAGCTGCCGGATGCGCTGGGTGATGGCTTCGCTGGCAGAGGCGAATGGCCGGCCGGCGGCCTGGAACACCGCCGGGAAGCCGCCGCACAGCCAGTCGCTGGAGGCCTGGAACACGAGGATCTGCGCGTGCGAGCCGGCCGCGAGGCTGGCCTGGCTGGCAACGCCCGGATTGAAGAACAGCAGGTTTTCGCGCGTCAGGTGGAGCGGCTCGCCGTCGACCTGGAAGTCCACGTCGGCGCCCTCCTGCTTGACCACGATTTGCGGCGCGACGGTGGTCTGCAGCACTTCGCCGGCCGCCGCCTCGATCAGCTGCAGCCGCCCGAAACTGCCGTCAAAAACCCTGATGGGGCGCGCCATGATGCAAGCTTAATGTCAGAGAGGGAATATAGCTAGTAGGCCAGCCATCGGGGGCGTTTGGCCGATATCACCCTCGTATTGACCCCTACCCAGTTCAGCCCCCCGAACAGCCGGCCATGCTCGATTTTGACGCAGCGGTCCATGACGCTCTCCAGCCCGGCCTCGCGGGCGAGGGCGGCCGCCGCCTCGTTTTTCACCCCCAGCTGCTGCCAGAGGACCCGGGCGCCGATGGCGATGGCGTCCCGCGCCACCGGCAGCACGTCCGCGGTTTTGCGGAACACGTCCACGAGGTCCACCTTCTCCGGGATGTCGAGCAGCGAGGCGTAGCACTTCTGCCCCAGCACTTCCTTGTACTGCGGGTTCACCGGGATCACGCGGTAGCCGTGCTCGAGCATGTACTTGGCGGCGAAGTAGCTCGGCCGGTGCCACTGCGCCGACAGGCCGACGACCGCGAGCACGCGGCTCTCTTTCAATATTCGGCGCAGCGTATTGATATCGTCGTGCACCCGACTACTATAATCGAACTACAACCCGGGAGGAGAGCGAGATGTACGTCGAGGAGCGCATGTACACGCTGCAGGTCGGCACCGCCGCGCAGTACTTCAAGAACTACGAGGAGTTCGGCATGAAGGTGCAGCTCAGGCACCTGCCGCACATGGTCGGCTACTACGTCACCGAGTCCGGGCCCCTGAACATGGTGGTCCACCTGTGGGCCTACGACGATCTCAACCAGCGCGACAAGTGCCGCGCCGCGATGCAGGCCGACCCCGAGTGGCAGGCCTACCTGGGGAAGAACCGGCCGTTCATGGTGTCGCAGGACACGCGCCTCATGAAATGCGCGCCGTTCTTCGTCGAACGGCTGAAGAAAATGCTCGCCGCAACGAAATGAGCGGCCTGCATCCGCAACTGGTGGCGCTGCTCGAGCGCGCGGCCAAGTCGCCGCTGCCGGCCTACTACGACGTGCCGCCGGCGGTGGCGCGGCGGCTGTACCGCGACACGCGCGGCGCATTGACGCCTGATCCGCCCGCCGTTGAATCCGTGCAGTTGCTGATGGCGCCCGGACCCGCCGGCCCGGTGCCCGTGCGCTCCTACCGCCCCAAGGGCGCCGGCAAGGACGAGAGGCTGCCCGCGCTCGCCTACTATCACGGCGGCGGCTGGGTGATCGGCGACCTCGACACCCACGACGTGGTCTGCCGCACGCTCGCCAACGGCGCGCGCTGCGCGGTGTTCTCGGTGGAGTACAGGAAGGCGCCGGAATCGCCGTTTCCCGCAGCCGTGGACGACTGCTTCGCCGCATTGAATTTCGTTTCAAAGCAACCGGGAATCAATGCAAAACAATTGGCCGTCGGCGGCGACAGCGCGGGCGGCAATCTCGCGACCGTCATGGCGCTGATGGCGCGCGGCGCGGGCGGGCCGCCGCTGTCGTTCCAGCTGCTGATCTATCCGGGCGCCGACCAGCAGATGAACCATCCCTCGATCGACCGCAACGGCGAGGGCTACCTGCTCACGAAGAAAAGCATGCTCTATTTCCGCGGCCACTACCTGCCGAGGAAGGAAGACTGGCTCGACTGGCGCGCCTCGCCGCTGCTCGCCAAGAGCGTGGCCAATCTGCCGCCGGCATTCGTCATGACCGCGGGATTCGATCCGCTGGTGGACGAAGGCAAGGCGTACGCCGATCGCCTCGCCAAAGAAGGCGTGAAAGTCGAATACAGGAACTACGCCGACATGGTCCATGGCTTCATCACCATGGGCCGCGTGCTGGACACGGCGAACAGCGCGCTCGCAGATTGCGCGCAGGCGCTGAAGAAGGCCTGGGGAACTTGAAGGTAGATTTAAAGACAAGACACGGCGGGCGCATCCTCGCCGACGCGCTCGTCGGCCACGGCGCGCGCCTCGCCTTCGGCGTGCCGGGCGAGAGTTTCCTGCCGGTGCTGGACGGCCTGCACGACCTGAAGGACCAGCTCAAGTTCGTCATCTGCCGCCAGGAAGGCGGCGCCTCCTACATGGCGGAAGCGTCGGCCAAATTGTCCGGCCAGCCGGGCCTGTTGTTTGTCACGCGCGGCCCCGGCGCCACCAACGGCTCGGTCGGCGTGCACACCGCGTTCCAGGATTCGACGCCGATGATCGTGTTCGTCGGCCAGGTGGGCAACGATTTCGTCGAGCGCGAAGCCTTTCAGGAAGTCGACTACCGGCGCATGTATGGCCCGCTCACCAAGTGGGTGGCGCAGATCGACCGCGCCGAGCGCATTCCGGAGTACGTGAGCCACGCATTCCACGTCGCCACTTCGGGCAGGCCCGGCCCGGTACTGCTCGCGCTGCCCGAAGACATGCTGTTCTCGGAGGCGGCGGTCGCCGATGCGCCGCGGTTCCGCGCGCCGCGCGCGGCGCCGTCGCCCGCGGACATGAAGGAGCTCGAGCGCCTGCTGGCGGCCGCCAAGCGGCCGTTCCTGCTGCTGGGCGGCGGGGGCTGGACGGGACAGGCGACGGCCGGACTGCAGGCCTGGGCCGAAGCCGCCGGCATCCCGGTGGGCTGCGGTTTCCGCTGCCAGGATTATTTCGACAACCGCCACCCGAACTACGCCGGCGACGTCGGCATCGGCATCAACCCGAAGCTCGCGCAGCGCGTGAAGGACGCGGACCTGCTGCTGGTGATCGGCGAGCGCCTGGGCGAGATGACCACCAGCGCCTACACGCTGATCGAGTCTCCGGTGCCGAAGCAGACGCTGGTGCATGTGCAATCGGGCGCCGAGGAACTGGGACGCGTGTACCAGGCGGCGCTGCCGATCAATTCGAACTACGAGGAATTCGTGCTTGCCCTGCGCACGATAAAGACGCCGTCATGGAAAGATCCGTCGGCGCACGCCGACTATCTCGCCTGGAACCAACCCATTCCCATGCCGGGCGCGTTGCAGTACGGCGAAGTGATCGCCTGGCTGTCGCAGAACCTGCCGGAAGATGCGATCGTCACCAACGGCGCGGGAAATTTCGCCAGCTGGCTGCACCGCCACTTCCAGTACAAGCGCTGGCGCACGCAGCTCGCGCCCACCAGCGGCTCGATGGGCTACAGCGTGCCCGCCGCGGTGGCAGCGAAAATCGCCGAGCCGGGGCGCACGGTGGTTGCGCTCGCCGGCGACGGCGAGTTCCTCATGAACGGGCAGGAGTTCGCCACCGCCATGCAGTACGGCGCGGCGATCGTGGTGCTGGTGGTCAACAACGGCATGTACGGCACCATCCGCATGCACCAGGAGCGCGAATACCCGGGCCGGGTTTCCGGCACCGCGCTCGAAAATCCCGACTTTTCCGCCTATGCGCGCGCTTTCGGCGGCCATGGCGAGACGGTACAGCGCACCGCCGATTTCGCGCCGGCCTTCCAGCGCGCGCTGGCCGCGGGCAAGCCCGCCATCATCGAACTGAAAATCGATCCCGAGGCGATCACGCCGTCGGCCACGCTTTCCGGAATGCGCGCCGCCGCGCTGGCGAAGAGAAAGTAGTCCTTACCTCGTCATGGCGACGAAGGTCTTGTCGTCCTGCAGCTTGCGCTCGAACTTGAGGAATTCCCAGTAGCCGCAACTCTTGCTGTACGGGTAGCCGCGGCAGGTCGAGGGGCGCGCCTCGTAAACCGTGCAGCGGCGCTCCTTGAGGTCGAAGAACCGGCAGACGGTGCCGAAGAACTCGTCCTTCTGCTTGCGCAGGCCGCGCACCTTCTCTTCCTTGTCGTACAGCGTGAAGCGCTGCTCGGCGGTCTCGTAGTCGATTTCGAAGTGCTTCGCCAGGCGGGCGATGTCGGTTTTCGACACTTCGATCAGGGGATAGCTGCAGCAGTAGCCGGGGCATTTGCTGCAGTCGTAGGACTTTTCTTGCTTCATTTTGGTGCGATTTTTGTTCGAGAGGCGCGAATTCTACGCGAGTTATTTGAAACCCTTTCGGGGTTTTCGTTCGTTTCATTCCTCTGTACCCACCCTTCTGGAGGAAATGTCATGAATGCCCTGAAACTAACCTGCGCGGCGCTGCTGGCCGCTTTTTCCACCTGTGCCGCCGCGGTCGGCGGCCTGGCCGATGTTTCGATATTCGACCGCAGCGAAGGCCGGCAGCTGCCGGTGTACTGGCATGAAGGCCGGGCCTATGTGGTCGGCAAGCCCGGCAACGAGTATGCGGTGCGCATCCGCAACCGGCAGCGCGACGACGTGCTCGGCATCATCTCGGTGGACGGCGTCAACGTGATCACCGGCGAAACCGCGGTGTCGCAGCAAAGCGGCTATGTGCTCGCGCCGTACCGCCAGTTCGACATCAGCGGCTGGCGCAAGAACCTCGCCTCGGTCGCGGCCTTCTACTTCACGCCGCTGCCGGATTCCTACGCGGCGCGCACCGGGCGGCCCGACAACGTCGGTGTGATCGGCGTGGCGCTCTATCGCAGGAAGGAGGACCCCGCGCCCGTCGCCCAGCCCGCGCCCTTCGCCTCAGGCCAGCTCTCCCGCGACAAGGCGGTGGCGTCCGAAGCACCTGCTGCGCCGGCAGCCCCGGCGGCACGCGCCGAGGCGCAGACCGCGCCGCGCGCCGCCGCCGCGCGCGACGACCGGCTCGGCACGGGGCATGGCCGCATCGAGGCCTCGCAGACGCGCTACGCCGCCTTCGAGCGCGCCAGCAGCGAACCCGCGGAGACGGTCGTCATCTACTACGACAGCTACCAGAATCTGCTCGCGCGCGGCATCGTACCGCCCGCGCCGCCTCAGTATCCGTACCCGCCGCGCCGGCCCGGGCCGAATCCCTTCCCGGGTTTCGTGGCCGATCCCCCCGCGTAAACTTGGGGGGAATGGAGGCCGGCGACGAACAGCTCATGCTTGCTTACCGCGAAGGCGACGCCGGCGCCTTCGAGCAGCTCTACAAGCGCCACAAGGGCGCGCTCTACCGCTTCGTGCTGCGCTCCATCCGCGACCGGGCGACGGCGGAAGAGCTCTACCAGGAGATCTGGATCCGGGTGATCGAAGCGCGCGGGCGCTACGAACACCAGGCGAAATTCAGCACCTGGCTCTACGCCATCGCGCACAATCGGCTGGTGGACCACTGGCGCAAGCGGGGACTCGCGCTCGTGTCCCTGGACGGGGAAGAAACGGCGCAAGCGGAAGCCGTTGCCGGCACGGACGGCGAGCCGCCGCAACTGCTGGAGGCGAAGCAGGCCCATGCCCGCTTCGCGCGCGCGCTCGAAGCGCTGCCGCCGGCGCAGCGCGAGGCGTTCCTGCTG
>CAZPNH010000032.1:0-9165 GCA_964587635.1 uncultured Bordetella sp. | reverse complement strand
CGGCCATTCTCCAGGATATAGCCGTAGTCGGCATAGCGCAGCGCGATGCTGGTGTTCTGCTCGGCCAGCAGGAAGCTCACCTTTTCCTTCGCGTTGAGCTCCCTGACGATGGCGAAAATCTCCTCCACCAGCTGCGGCGCGAGGCCCATCGACGGCTCATCCAGCAGGATCATTTTCGGGCGCGCCATCAGCGCGCGGCCGATCGCCGTCATCTGCTGCTCGCCGCCGGAGGTGTAGCCCGCCTGCGACAGGCGCCGCTGCTTTAGGCGCGGGAAGTACCCGTACACGCGTTCCAGGCCGTCGCGCGTTTCCGCGCCGCTGCGGGTATAGGCGCCGGTGAGCAGGTTTTCTTCCACGGTGAGATGGGCGAAGCAATGCCGGCCTTCCATCACCTGCACCACGCCGCGCTGGACCAGGTCGGAGGGCGTCAGACCTTCGATGCGCTCGCCCAGGTATTCGATATAGCCCTTGGTGACCTCGCCGCGCTCGCCTTTGAGCAGGTTGGAAATCGCGCGCAGCGTGGTGGTCTTGCCGGCGCCGTTGGCGCCCAGCAGCGCGACGATGCCGCCTTCGCGCACGGTGAGCGACACGCCCTTCAGCACGAGGATCACGTGGTTGTAGATTACCTCGATGCCGTTCACCGTCAGCATTGCCGGAACAGCGGACATGGCCTGGGGTACTCAAAAAAACGGCGCCGGGGGAAACCCGGCGCCGCTGTGGTCCTGGAAAATCAGCCCGCTTCCTTGGCGCAGTCGCGCTTGGTGATTTTCTTGTCGGTGGCGTATTTCTCGGCCGAGGCGCGGATCATCGGCTTGAGAATCTGCTGGTCGGCCGCGTAGGTCCCCGGTTGCACCACCCATTTCTTGCCGTCCCAGGTGTGAATGGTGGCGGTGGCTTCCCCGGAATGATTCACGCAGCTTGTGCTGACCGGCAGCATGAAGCCCTCGAGGCCCATCTTCTTGATTTCCGCCTTGTCGATCGCCAGGTTCTCCAGGCCCCAGCGCACCTGCTCGCCGGTCAGCGGCTTCTTGCCGTATTTGATGTGCGCGCGCCGCACTGCCTCCACGCCCATCATCGCCGACACCAGGCCGCGGTTGTAGAGCACTTCGCCGATTTCCTCCTTCTTGCCGGTGCCCTGGCCCTTGTCGTACACGTACTTGATGATGTCCTTGTGGATCTGCCCCTGCCCGGCGGGCGCGAGGAAGACGAGCGCGTTATAGCCCTTGGCGCCCTCGCCCACCGGCGCGACGTCGGGTTCGGCGCCCGACCACCACACGCCGTACATTTTTTCGCGCGGATAGCCGGTGGCCACGGCCTCCTTGAGGGCGGTGGAGTTCATCACACCCCAGCCCCACAGGAAAACGTAGTCCGGACGCTGCTGGCGGATCTGCAGCCAGGTCGCCTTCTGCTCGACGCCCGGGCTGGTCACTGGCAGCAGCAGCAGCTCGAAGCCGTGCATCTTGGCGCGCAGTTCCAGCAGCGCGATCGGCTCCTTGCCGTACGGCGAGTCGTGGTAAACGAGGGCGATCTTCTTGCCCTTCAGCTTGTCCAGGCCGCCTTCCTTCTTGCCGACGTGCTGCACCAGCATGTCGGCGGCGTCCCAGTAGGTGCCGCCGAGCGGGAAATTCCAGCCGAACACCGTGCCGTCGACCGAATCCGCGCGCCCGTAGCCCGCGGTGATGATCGGAATGTGGTCGCTGAACGATTTGTCGGTCAGAGCGAAGGTGATGCCCGTGGACAGCGGCTGGAATACGGTCGCGCCCGTCGGCCCCTTGCCCTTGAGGCGCTCGTAGCATTCCACGCCTTTGTCGGTGGCGTAGCCGGTCTCGCACTCTTCGTAGGTGATCTTGACGCCGTCGATGCCGCCGTCGCGTGCGTTGACCAGCTTGAGGTAGTCCATGTAGCCGTTGGCGAACGGAATGCCGTTCGGCGCGTAGGCGCCGGTGCGGTACGACAGCACCGGGAAGAACTGCTCCTTGGCCTGCTGCGCCAGCGCAGCCGTACCGCCGATCGCAGCGGCTGCAGCCGCCAGCAATGCAATTTTTGCTTTCATTTCAACCCTCCTCCAGTGAACTCCCAACAAGATGATAACCCTCTCAATGCGGGAAAGGCCACAACCTGAGCTTTTCCTTGCCGATGGCCCACAGCCGGGCCAGCCCCTGGGGCTCGACGATGAGGAAAAACACAATCAGCGCGCCGAAGATCATCGACTGCAGGTGCGAGCTGACGGCGGTCGGGATCGGCACGCCCAGCATGGCCGGCACCTGGTCCAGGAAGATCGGCAGCACCACGATGAACGCGGCGCCGAAATAGCTTCCCAGCAGCGAACCCATGCCGCCGATGATGATCATGAACAGCAGGTTCAGCGACAGCGTCAGGTCGAACGCGAGCGGCTCCCAGGCGCCCAGGTACACGAAGCCCCACAGCGCCCCGGCAATGCCGACATAGAAGGAACTGACCGCGAAGGCGGTGAGCTTGGCGTACACCGGACGGATACCGATGACCTCCGCAGCGACATCCATGTCGCGCATCGCCATCCACGCGCGGCCGATGTGGCTGCGCACCAGGTTCTTCGCCACCAGGGTGAACACCACCAGCAGGCCCAGCAGAAAGAGGTATTTCTCGACCGGCGTGTCGATCTTCCAGCCCAGCATCTCGATCGGCGCCGTGGAAACCGAACCGGACGACGAATAGTCGGTGAACCACTTCACGCGCGCGAACAGCCAGTCCATGAAGAACTGCGCCGCCAGCGTCGCCACCGCGAGGTAGAGACCCTTGATGCGCAGGCTGGGGATGCCGAACAGGACGCCGACCGCGGCGGCGATCAGGCCCGCGAGCAGCAGCACCACGATGAAATTGAGTTGCGGCAGACGCAGCACCAGGTTGTAGGCCGCGTAGGCGCCGACCGCCATGAACGCGGCATGGCCAAGGGAGATCTGGCCGCAGTAGCCGACCAGGATGTTCAGGCCTATGGCGGCGAGCGTGAGGATCAGGAACGGGATCAGGATCGAGAGGAACAGGTAATCGCTGACGAGGAAAGGCGCCGCCAGGAAGGCGAAGGCCAGCAGCCCGAACATGGCCACGCGATCCTGCAGGATCGGCAGCATCTGCTGGTCCGAGGCGTAGGTGGATTTGAACTGGCCGTTTTCGCGGTAGAGCATGTCAAACCCTGTCGATGTACTTTTCGCCGAACAGGCCTTCCGGCCGCACCAGCAGGAACAGCAGCGCCAGCACGTAGGCAAACCAGTTCTCGATGCCGCCGCCCGCGAGATCGAAAGCCTTGACCAGTACCGGGCCCAGGAACACCTCGGCCATCTTCTCGCCCACCCCGATGATCAGCCCGCCGACGATGGCGCCGGCAATCGAGGTGAAGCCGCCCAGGATCACCACCGGCAGCGCCTTGAGCGCCACCTGCGAGAGCGAGAACTGGACGCCCAGCTGCGAGCCCCAGATGACGCCGGCCACCAGCGCGACGAACCCGGCGACCGACCACACGATCACCCAGATGCGGTTGAGCGGGATGCCGATGGACTGCGCCGCCTGGTGGTCGTCGGCCACCGCGCGCAGCGCGCGCCCGGTGGCGGTTTTCTGGAAAAACAGCACCAGGCCCGCGACCAGCGCCGCCGCCACGATCGCCGAGACGAAGTCCTCCTTGTTGACCAGGATGCCGCCCTGGAAAACCTTGTCGAGCACCATCACCGGTTCCTTGGCGATGCCGAGGTTGATCTTGTAGATGTCGCTGCCCCAGACGAGCTGGCCGAAGCCGTCGAGGAAGTAGGTGACGCCCAGCGTCGCCATCAGCAGCGCCACGCCCTCCTGGTTGACGAGCGGGCGCAGCACCAGCCGCTCGATCAGCCACGCGAGCGCCACCATGATCGCCATCGCTACCAGGATCGCCGCCCACAGCGGCATGCGTTCCGCCAGGCGCGCCACCGCGAGCGCCGCAAACAACACCATCGTGCCCTGCGCGAAGTTGAATACGCCGGAGGCCTTGAAGATCAGCACGAAGCCGAGCGCCACCAGCGAGTACAGCACGCCGGTCATGAGGCCGCCCAGCAGCACTTCGACATAGAAACCCGCGGGCGCCGCGCCCGTCGCCAGCGGCAGCGCCAACCCGATCAGCAGCGCAGCGCCCAGGGCGAGCACGGGCCAGTTCTTCTTCATGGCTAGTGGCTGACCCCGAGGTAGGCGTCGATGACCGCCTGGTTGGCGCGCACTTCGTCCGGCGTGCCGTCGCCGATCTTCCTGCCGTAGTCCAGCACCACCACGCGGTCGGAGATATCCATCACCACGCTCATATCGTGCTCGATGAGCACGATGGTGGTGCCGAAATGGTCGTTCACGTCGAGGATGAAGCGGCACATGTCCTGCTTCTCCTCCACGTTCATGCCGGCCATCGGCTCGTCCAGCAGCAGGATGCGCGGCTCCATCGCCAGCGCGCGCGCGAGATCCACGCGCTTCTGCAGGCCGTAGGGCAGCCGGCCGACGGGCGTCTTGCGGTAGGCCTGGATCTCGAGGAAATCGATGATGCCCTCGACCACTTCGCGGTGGGCGATTTCCTCGCGCAGCGCCGGACCGACGCGCAGCGCCTGCAGCAGGATATTGGTGCGCATCTTCAGGTTGCGCCCCGACATAATGTTGTCGAGCACCGTCATGCCCTTGAACAGCGCCAGGTTCTGGAAGGTGCGTGAGATGCCGCTGACCGCGACTTCGTGCGGATCCATGTCGTGGTATTCGCGGCCGAGGTAGCGGATGGTGCCCTGCTGCGGGTGGTACACGCCGTTGATGACGTTAAGCATCGAACTCTTGCCGGCGCCGTTGGGACCGATGATGGCGCGCACCTCGTGCTCGCGCACATCGAAGGAAATGTCGCTGAGCGCCTTGACGCCGCCGAAGGAAAGCGACACGCCCTCGAGCGCGAGGATCAACCCGCCGATGCGGGGCGCGCGCGCATTGGCCTCCCCCGTCATCAGGCGGCTTTCCTTGCCGCGGCCGCGGGAAATACCTTCGCGTCGCGAATCTTCAGGTCGGCCGATATCGATCCGGTGCGCCCGTCCTCGTAGCGCACCTGCGCTTCGATGTGCACCACCTGCCTGCCCGCGTACAGGGCGTCCACCAGCGTGGCGTACTTCTCCGCGACGTGCAGGCGGCGGACCTTGCTGGTGCGCGTCAGTTCGCCGTCGTCCGCCTCCAGTTGCTTGTGCAGGATCAGGAAGCGGTGGATCTGCGATGCCGCGATCTCCGGCTCCGCGGCAAGGTCCGCATTCACCTTCTCGATGCACTCGCGCATCAGCTCGTAGACCTCGTCGCGCGAGGCCAGGTCGACGTAGCCCGAGTACGGCATGCCGCGCTTCTCGGCCCAGTTGCCGACCGCCTCCATGTCCATGTTGATGAAGGCGCACACGCGGTCGCGGCCCTGGCCGAAGGCGACCGCCTCCTTGATGAACGGGAAGAACTTGAGCTTGTTCTCGAGATACTTGGGCGCGAACAGCGAGCCGTCGGCGAGCTTGCCGACGTCCTTGACGCGATCGATGATTTTCACGTGCCCGTCGGCGTCAAAGTAGCCGGCATCGCCGGTGTGGAACCAGCCCTGCGCGTCCTTCGATGCCGCGGTGGCCTGCGGATTCTTGTAGTACTCCTTGAACAGGCCCGGCGAACGGATCAGCAGCTCGCGCTCCGGCGTGAAGGAAAGCTCCACGCCCCTGACGGCCGGCCCGACGGTATCGGCTTTCACCTGGCCGTTCGGTTGCACGCAGACGAAGACGCTGGTCTCGGTCGAGCCGTAGAGCTGCTTGAGGTTGATGCCGATCGAGCGGTAGAAGCGGAACAGGTCGGGCCCGATCGCCTCGCCCGCGGTGTAGGCGACGCGCACGCGGCTCATGCCGAGCACATTGCGCAGCGGCCCGTAGATGAGCGCATCGCCCAGCCGGTAGACCAGCCGGTCGAGCGCGCCGACCGGCTTGCCGTCGAGGATCGCGCCGCCGACCTTGCGCGCCACCTCCATGAAGTAGCGGTACAGCGCGCGCTTGAGCGCGCTCGCGTCCTCCATGCGGATCGACACCTGCGTGAGCAGGGCTTCGAATACCCGCGGCGGCGCAAAGTAATAGGTGGGACCGATTTCGCGCATGTCGCTAATCACCGTCTCGGCCGATTCGGGGCAGCAGATGCAATACCCGGTGACGAAGGGCTGCGCGTAGGAAAAAATGTTCTGCCCGATCCAGGCCGGCGGCAGGTAGGCAAGGACGACGTCCGTGTCGTCCAGCCCTTCCATCTCCGCGGCGGCCCGTGAGCGGTCGATGAGACTGTGATGCGTGAGCACGACGCCTTTCGCCGTGCCCGTCGTGCCGGAGGTGAAGAACATCGCCGCCGTGTCCGCGCCCGCGCCCTTGGCGATCTCGGCGTCGAGGAACGCGGGATGGCGCTGCTGCCATTCGGCGCCGAGTTCGAGCAGCCTGTCGCAGCTCATGAGCCGGGGTTGATCGTAGTGGCGCAGGCCGCGCGGCTCGTCGTAATAGATATGCGCGAGGGTCGGGCATTGCGGCAGCACTTCGAGCAGCTTGTCGACCTGCTCCTGGTCTTCCGCCAGCGCATGCGTGATGGCCGCGTTCTGGATAGGGAAGGCCATCTCGGCCGCCACCGCGTCCTGGTACAGCGGCACGGGGATGCCGCCCAGGCATTGCGCCGCGCACATGGCCGCGTAAACCCGCGGGCGGTTGTCGCCCACGATCGCCAGGTGGTCGCCGCGCTTGAATCCCTGCGCGGCAAAACCGCAGGCGAGCAGGCGCACCTCTTCGGCGAAGCGGCGCCAACTCCAGGTCTGCCAGATGCCGAGATCCTTCTCGCGGATCGCCGGCCGCTCCGGCCGCACCTTGGCGTGGTGCAGCAAAAGCTTCGGAAATGTATCCAGGCCGGAAAGATCTTCAGCCATGTCCCCTCCTCTAGGGCAGCGGCGGATTTTATATGCGGACCATGGCTTGTGGGGAATTGAATCGGACGCCGGGATTAGTCCATGCCGCGGTCGCGTTGTAAGCTTTGCGCGGAGCCGGCATCCGACCGGAGGAGGAGTTCTCGCATGAAGCACCTTGCCGTTTTGGCGATGGCGGCGTTGCTCGGCCTGCATTCGCCCGGCGCACCGGCCCAGGGCACTTATCCGTCGAAACCGGTCCGGCTCATCGTTCCCGTCACCACCGGCGGACCGAGCGACCTGGTGGCGCGCATCCTCGGCGAGAAGCTGGGCGCCGCGCTCGGGCGGCCCGTCGTGGTCGAGAACCGCGCCGGCGCCTCGCAATCGGTGGGGGCGGCGGTGGTCGCCAAATCCGACCCCGACGGCTACACGCTGCTGCAGGCCGCAGCCAACATGGCGATCAACCCGATCCTGATGGCGGATCTGCCGTACGACACGGCCAAGGACTTCGCGCCGATATCGCTCACGCACCTCACACCCTATGTCTTCGTGGTGAGCGCGCAGTCGCCGATCAGCACGCTTGCCGAGCTGCTCAAGTATGTCAGGGACAACCCGGGCAAGGTCACCTACGGCACCACCGGCGAAGGCAGCCCGCAGCAGCTGGCGACCCTGCTGCTGGCGCAGGCCGTGGGCCTGCGCGACATGACCGAGGTGGCCTACAAGGGCAGCTCGGCCGCGCACCCCGACCTGATTTCCAACCGCATCACCTTCATGATCGATCCGCTCGCCGCCTCGGCGCCGCACATCAAGTCTGGCTCCTTGCGCGCGCTGGCCGTGTCCACGCCGCAACGCAATGCCAGTTTCCCGAGCATCCCGACCGCGATGGAGGCGGGCGTGCCGGGCTACGACTTCGCGAGCTGGGGCGGCATCTTCGCGCCGGCGGGAACGCCGCGCGACATCGTGCTGCGGCTCAACGGCGAAATCGGCAAGGCGCTCGCCAGCCCCGACTTGCGCAAGCGCTTCGAGGACATGGGCCTGGTCGCCAGGGCCAGCTCGCCCGAGGAGTTCGGCAGCTTCCTGTTCGCCGAAATGAACCGCTGGAAAGCGGTGCTGGGCAGCAAAAAGCCCTGACCGCGCCCGCCGCGCCGTGACTCGCGCGATTGTCGAGACGCTGAAGAGGATCCTGAAGGCGCGCAGCATGACCTACGCGGACCTGGCGCGCGCGCTGCGGGTCTCGACGCCGACGGTCAAGCGCCTGTTCTCGCAGCACAGCTTCACGCTCGAGCGCCTGGAGGAGATCCTCAAGGTGCTGGAGATGGATTTCTACGAGCTGGCGCGCATGAGCCACGGGCGCCGCAGCGGGCCGGCGGAGCTGTCGCTGGAGCAGGAGACCGCGCTCGCCAAGGACGCTCGCCTGTTCTCGGTGTTCTGGCTGATCACCAACGAATGGCGCTTCGACGAAATCGTCGCCGAGTTCAGGCTCGGCGCGGCGCAGATCACCTCGTTCTACGCCCGGCTCGATCACCTGCGCCTGATCGACTGGCGGCCCGGCAACCGGGCGCGGTTGCGGGTGCCGAAGCACTACGTGTGGCGGGCCGGCGGGCCGCTGCGCAAGGCCTACGGCCTCAAGGTGGTCACGGAATTCATGCGTTCGCGCTTCGACGCGCCGCACGACGCCTTCCACTTCGAAGCGCAGGAACTCTCCAGCGAATCGGCGATCGTGGTGAAGCGCCGGCTGGAGCGCTTTGCCGCGGAGATCAACGAACTGGTGGAGATGGACGCTTCTGCGCCGGCGAAGAAAAGAGTGACGCTGGGCGTGCTGCTTGCCTGCCGTCCCTGGAGCATTTCCATCGTCCATGCGCTGCGCGCCGACGGCGAGCAGAAGAAAAGCGCGCGGATGCCTATGGACAGATGAAGCCGGGGCCGTTCGGGTTCTGGAAGCAGCCCACCGACGCCGGAATGACGTGCTTGGGAAGCCACAGGACGACGTCCGGGAAATAGATGCAGAAGGCGATGGTGGCGAAAAAGACGACGTAGATCGGCAGGGCGGCGCGCAGGGCCTGCGAAAACCTCACGCCGACGAATTTGGACGCCATCAGCAGCACCAGCCCGTAAGGCGGCGTGATGAGGCCGAAAGCGAGCGTGGCGATCAGCACCACGCCCATGTGGACCGGGTTGATGTTGCCGGCGGCGGTGAGCGCGTTCACCAGCGGCATGAAGATGATGATGGTCGGCACCGGCTCGATGAAGTCGCCGATGAT
>CAZPNH010000031.1:0-9758 GCA_964587635.1 uncultured Bordetella sp. | reverse complement strand
TCGATATGAAACACTTTGCTTCTTCCCCTGGATCCCCATGCCCGTCGTCACAAGTATTGAAGACCTTCGCCGCATGGCGAAAAAGCGGGTCGCGAAAGCGATCTTCGACTACGTGGACCGCGGCTCCTACGAGGAAGGCACGCTCCACGCCAACAAGGACGATCTCGACGCGCTGAAATTCCGCCAGCGCGTGGCGATCGACGTCGACCGGCGCTCCACGCGCAGCACCATGGTCGGCCAGGACGTGACCATGCCGGTGGCGATCGCGCCGGTCGGGCTCACCGGCCTCAACTGGGCGGATGGAGAAATCCTCGGTGCGCGCGCCGCCGAGAAATTCGGCATCCCGTTCACGCTCTCCACCATGTCCATCTGCTCGATCGAGGACGTGGCGGGCGCGGCGGCGAAGCCGTTCTGGTTCCAGCTCTACGTGATGCGCGACCGCGGCTTCGCCGCCTCGCTCATCGACCGCGCCAAGGCGGCGAAGTGTTCGGCCCTCGTGCTCACGCTCGACCTGCAGATCCAGGGCCAGCGCCACCAGGACCTGAAGAACGGCCTCGCGGTGCCGCCCCGGCTCACGCTGGATACTTTTTTCGACGTATTGGTGAAGCCCGCCTGGGCGCTCAACGTGCTGCGCGGCCGGCGCAAGTCCTTCGGCAATCTCGAAGGCCGCATTCCCGACGCCGACAGCCTCACCACGCTGTCGCAATGGATCGCCGGCCAGTTCGACCCGACGCTGAGCTGGAACGACGTCGCCTGGGTGAAGGAGCGCTGGGGCGGTAAGCTGATCCTCAAGGGCATCCTTGACGCCGACGACGCGAAGATTGCCGCCGCCACCGGCGCCGACGCCATCGTGGTCTCCAACCACGGCGGCCGCCAGCTCGACGGCACGGTGTCCTCGATCCGCGCGCTGCCCGAGATCGTGGACGCGGTGGGCGACAAGATCGAAGTCCTGTTCGACGGCGGCATCCAGTCCGGTCAGGACGTGCTGCGCGCGCTCGACTACGGTGCCAAGGGCACGATGATCGGCAAGGCTTTCGCCTGGGGCCTGGGCGCGGCCGGGGAGGCGGGCGTGACGATGGTGCTCGAGATATTGCGCAAGGAACTCGACGTCACGATGGCCCTGTGCGGAATCAAGGATGTGAAAGAGGCCAGTCCCGCGATCCTGCGTTCCGCCTAGCGGCGCGCAGCGCAAACCTTCCGGGATCGACCGCCGCAGCGAGTTTGCGCTCCACCGGCAGCGGTTCGTTGTCCAACATGCTGGCGATGAGTTCTCCCGCCAGGCTCGCCCAGAGCAGGCCGCGCGAACCATAGGCGAACGCGCCGTACAAGCCCGGGCCGCGCGCGTCGGCCAGCGGGCCGATCATCGGCAGCCGGTCCGGCACCACGGCGCGGAAGGCCACGCGCCCATCCAGTTTTTCCGCCTGGAGGCCGCGCGATGCACCGGGCAGCATCTGCTCCAGTCGCGCCAGGTTCCCGATATGGCTGTCGGTGCGCAGGTTCGGATCTTCGTCGTCGACGTCATAGCTTGCGCCGACCAGCGACTGGCCGTCGATGCCGGGCAGCGCCATGCCGCCGCACAGCAGCACGTGGTCGAGCCCCTTGATCGCGGGAATCAGCGTGAGTTGCCCTCGCACGCGGCGCAGCCGTGTCGCCGGCTGCGGCGACAGGCGCAGCGCGTCGGCTGCGTTCGCCAGGATGACGACCGGAGCAGAGGCAATGACGCGATTTTGCATGTCGTTTGCTCTCCAGAGGTTTTCTTCACGGGACAGTGAAAAAACTTCCCGGCCCAAAATCTTTTCGACCGGAAAATGCGATAGCAGCCCCTCGACCAACGACCTTGGGCGAACCCATCCGGCGTGCGGAAACCAGATGCCGCCGCGGGCGGCGTTCAACTGCGCATACTCGCCCGGATTGCCCAGGGTCTCGAGCGCGTGCTTTTGCGATGCAATTTCCTTTTCATCGCGCGCCAGCTGCAGAACGCCGCAGTGCGCCCGGTCCAGGCCGCCGATATTCTTCCAGTGGTGGAGCAGGTACAGGAATGCCGCGCGCGTCATGCGCGCGAACAGGCTGTCGTCGGGGGATACCACCGGATGGAACACGCCCGCCGGATTGCCGGATGCCTCGGCCGCAGGCTGCGCATGCCGCTCGACGATCGCGACCTGCCAGCCGCGCGACGCGAGGCGCTCGGCAACCGCGGCACCCGCCACGCCCGCGCCGATGACGATGGCGGATTGTTTCGGCTGAATGGATTTTGTTCGCGCTGTTCTGGCGAGGCGTCCGCGCAACATCTCCCGCTTGGTTCCGAATCCCTGGTCTTTCTCGACCGCGAATCCGGCTTCTTCCAGCGAGGCCTGAACGGAAGCAGCGACGCTCCAGGTGGCGAGCGTGGCGCCGGGCGCCGCGAGCCGCCCGAGATGCCGCAGCAGGCGCGGCTCCCACATCGCGGGATTCTTCGCCGGCGCAAAGCCGTCGAGGAAGATCGCGTCGGCCGCGAGCGAAATCTGCGGCAGCCCTTCCGCCAGGTCGCCGAAAAAGAGGGTCAGGGTCACTTTCCGGTCGTCGAACTTGATGCGGTGCATGCCCGGCACGAGCATCGGCCAGCGCGCGGCGATTTCTTCGATGCCGCTGTACTTCCCGGAAATTTCAGCCAGGTCCCGGGCGGCGAAGGGATGCTTCTCGATCGATGCGAAATGCAGGCGCTCGCAGCGATGCGCATCCCCGCGCCATGCGCGCAGGGTTTCCGCGAACGACAATCCGAAGCCGAATCCGGTTTCGAGAATGGTGAAGCTGCGCCGGCCGCGCCAGCGTTCGGGCAGGTTGTTGCCTCGCAAGAAAACGTGCCGCGCCTGCGCAGGTCCGCCCTCGGCGCTGTGATAGACGTCGCCGTATTCCTCGGAGTACGGCGTGCCGTCTGGCGCGAACGAGAGCCGCGCGGGTGCAATGGGGGAGGGCATGCAGGCAGTATATCGGCGTAGAATTTCGGCTCTTTCGCACGAGTCAAACCATGAACAAGCCCTCGGATTTGAAACTCGCGACCGTTCCCGTCTGGATCAACGGCAAGCCCGTCGTGCCGCAAGGCCGCATGGGTGAGGTCTACAACCCCGCCACCGGATAGGTGACCCGGCGCGTGCCCTATTGCGACAATGAGGTCATCGATGCCGCCGTCAAGGCCGCCGCCGCCGCGCTGCCGGAATGGCGCGATGCTTCGATCCTGCGCCGCGCGCGGGTGATGCAGCGCTTTCTGGCCTTGCTTCAACAGCACCAGAAGGAAATTGCAACGCTCATCACCCAGGAGCACGGCAAGACGCTGCCCGATGCGATGGGCTCGGTGCAGCGCGGCATCGAAGTGGTGGAGTTCGCCTGCGGCATCCCGCAGCTGCTCAAGGGCGAGTATTCCGAAAATGTCGGCACCGCGGTGGACACGCATAGCGTGCGCCAGCCGGTGGGCGTGTGCGCGGGCATCACGCCGTTCAATTTCCCGGCGATGGTGCCGCTGTGGATGTTCCCGATGGCGATCGCCTGCGGCAACACCTTCATCCTCAAGCCCTCGGAGAAAGTGCCGTCGGCCTCGATCCGCATGGCCGAGCTGTTCAAGGAAGCCGGCCTGCCCGACGGCGTGTTCAACGTGGTGCACGGCGACAAGGCGGCGGTGGACGCGATCCTGGATCATCCGGGCATTCACGCCGTTTCATTTGTCGGCTCCACGCCGATCGCCAAATACATCTACGAAACCTGCGCGAAGCATGGCAAGCGCGTGCAGGCGCTGGGCGGCGCGAAGAACCACGCCGTGGTGCTGCCCGACGCCGACATGGAATTCACCGCCGACGCGCTGATCGGCGCCGCTTACGGTTCAGCCGGCGAGCGCTGCATGGCGATTTCAGCGGTGGTGGCGGTGGGAAGCGCGGCCGATCCGTTGGTAAAACTTCTGGAACAAAAGGCAAAGAAGATCGTTGTCGGCCCGGGCGACAGGGACGGCGTTGAAATGGGTCCTCTCGTTTCCGCCCAGCACCGCGACAAGGTTGCGTCCTTCATCGCCCAGGGCAAGAAGGAAGGCGCGAAGCCCGTCCTGGACGGCGGCACGCCGCCGGTCAAGGAAGGCTATTTCCTCGGCACCACGCTGTTCGACGATGTGAAGCCGGAGATGGAAATCTACAAGAACGAAATTTTCGGCCCGGTACTGTCCGTGCTGCGGGTCAAGACGCTGGGTGAGGCAATCGCGCTTGTGAACAATAGCCCATACGCCAACGGCACGGCCATCTTCACCGCATCCGGCGGCGCGGCGCGGCGCTTCGAGAACGAGGTGCAGGTCGGCATGGTGGGCGTCAACGTGCCGATTCCGGTGCCGGTGGCGTTCTATTCCTTCGGCGGCTGGAAGAACTCGCTGTTCGGCGCCCTGCATGTGCACGGCATGGAGGGCGTGAAGTTCTATACCCGCACCAAGGTCGTCACGACGCGCTGGCCGCATCAGGACACCCCCTCCGCCGGCCTGAACATGCCCACGCTCGGCTGACGTGGCCGGCGCGGACGCCTATTTCGCGCGCGACTACGCCGAGGCGCGCGCGGGATTCCTCGCCGCCGCGGCGCGGCGCGGGTTGTCCGCGGCGAGCGCGCTGCACCCCTCGTGCAAGGGCGCGCAGGGCGAGGACCTGGCGATGGACTCGGTGCTGCTCGGGCCCGCGGACTCGCCATCGCTGCTGATCATCACTTCCGGCACCCACGGCGCCGAAGGTTTCTGCGGATCCGGCTGCCAGCGCGCGCTGCTCGACGACGGCGAACTGCTCAGGCGCATCGAGGCGGGGCGCATCGCGGTGCTGCTGGTCCATGCGCTCAATCCCTACGGTTTTTCGCACCTGCGGCGCGCGAACGAGGACAACATCGACCTCAACCGCAATTTCCTCGATTTCGCGCAGGCGCGGCCGAAGAACGCGGGCTACGCGGAACTGCACGACCTGCTGCTGCCCGCCGAGTGGCCGCCGACCGAGGCGAACCGCGCCGCCCTCCTCGCCAGCCGCGAGCGCATGGGCCACCGGCAGTTCCAGGCCGCGGTGAGTTCGGGCCAGGACAGCCATGCCAGCGGCCTGTTCTTTTCCGGCCTCGCGCCCTCGTGGAGCAACCGCACGCTGCGCGAGCTGCTGCGGCGGCACTGCGTCGGCAAGCAGCGTATCGGCTGGATCGACATCCATACCGGCCTCGGCCCGGCCGGCCACGGCGAGAAAATCTTCGCCGGCCGCAACGATGCCGCCGACCTCGCCCGCGTGCACGCCTGGTATGGCGCGGACGTGATGTCGTACTACGACGGCAAGTCGGCTTCCGCGGAAGTGCAGGGGTCGGCGGCGCGCTGCATCTACGGCGAGTGCCCCGGCGCCGAGGTCGCCTGCATGGGCCTCGAGTTCGGTACGCTGCCGTTCGACGCGGTGCTGCACGCCCTGCGCGGCGCACACTGGCTGGACATCCACCCCGATGCACCCGCGGCGCTGCGCGCGAGCATCGAGCGCGGCCTGCGCGATGCGTTCTATACGGATACCGAGCTCTGGAAGGGAATGATCCTCGGCCAGTCGCGCACGGCGATCCTGCAGGCGGTGACGGCGTTGGCGCAGGTGTAGGATGCCCGCTCGATAAGTGTACGGATACCAGGGAGGAAGACTATGAAAATGAAAACCATGGCGGCGCTCGGGTTTGCGCTGCTCGCCGGCTGTGCCGGAACGACAGATCGTCCCGCCGCGGTCGAGCGCATGTACGTCATCGAGTGCGGCGAGAACCACGCGAAGGACGTTTCGCGCTGGACGCCCGGCGTGAACGTCGGGCAGCCGCATGTCTTCGGCGACTACTGCTACCTGATCAAGCACGCGCAGGGCTGGATGCTGTGGGACACGGGCAATCCCGACCGCTACGCCACGATGCCGAACGGCTTCACCGCCGCGCCCAACGCGCCCCTCACCGCCTACATGAAGAAGCCGCTCGCCGATTCGCTGAAGCAGATCGGCGTCGCGCCGGAGGACATCAAGTTCATCGCGATGTCGCATTCGCACAACGATCACTCGGGCAATGCGGGCCTCTTTGGCGCTTCCACCTGGCTCGTCCAGACTACCGAGTACGACGCGCTGTTCGGGCCCGACGCGCAGAAATTCGGCCTCGCCACTGCCAACTTTGAAAAGCTCAAGGGCGCGAAGACGGTCAAGCTGAACGGCGACTACGACGTGTTCGGCGACGGCTCGGTGGTCATCAAGTCGACGCCCGGCCACACGCCGGGCCACCAGTCGCTCGCGGTGCGCTTGCCGAAGACCGGCGCGGTGCTGCTGACCGGCGACATGGTGCACCTCAAGTACAGCTGGGATAACCGCGTGGTGCCCGGCTTCAATTTCAGCGTCGAGCAGAGCGGCAAGAGCATAGACGCGATGAAGGCCTACGTGGCGCAGAGCGGCGCGCAGGTCTGGGTGAACCACGACAAGGAGCAGCAGGCGGCGATCCCCAAGGCTCCGGCCTGGGTCGAGTGAACGCGGTGGTCTTCAGCCTGATCCTGGGTACCGCCACGCCGGGCGGCGGTTTTCCCGTCTACGGCGCCGCGTTTGCCGAGGCGGTGAACGCCCAGGAGCCGCAGCTGCGCATCGAGACGCGCAATACCAAAGGAAGCACGGAGAACGTGCCGCTGCTGGAAGCGGGCAAGATCGATCTGGGGCTGGTGGCGGGCGAACTTGCCGCGGCCGAGCTCGCCAAACCCGGCACCGGCCTGCGCATCGTGGCGGCGATGTATGCCTCGCCCGGCATGTTCATGGTGCGCGCCGACAGTCCGGTGCGCAGCATCGCGGACCTCAAGGGCAGGCCCGTGGTGCTGGGCACCCAGGGATCCGGCATCACGGTTCTGGGTCGTTTGGTTTTAAGTTCTCTGGAAATAAAAGTTGATGAATTGACCATCGAGAAAGCCGCCGACGGCCCGCCGATGCTGCTCGACGACCGCGCGGCCGCGCTGTGGGGCGCGGGCGTCGGCTGGCCGGCATTTACCGTGCTCGCCAAATCGGGCGCGCGCTTTGTCGGCCCGAACGCCGGCGAGGTGAAACGGATTCTTGCCAGGCAGCCCTCGCTGCAGGCGGTCACGCTGCCGGCGAACAGCTATCCGGGACAGGATGCGCCGCTGCCCTCCGTCGGCTCATGGAGCTATGTCTTCGCGCGGCCGGGGCTGCCCGAGGAAGAGGTCTATCTGCTCGCCCGCGCGCTGCATCGCGCTGAAGGCGTACTGGCGGCGCGGCTGGAGCAGGCGAAAGAAACCACCGCGGCGAATACCGTTGCCGCCTCGCCGCACGCGGACCTCATCCATCCGGGCGCGCAGAAGTACTTGCGCGAAATCGGGCTGCTGAAATGACTTTTCCGTCCTACGAAACCCTGGTGGTGGAGCCGCGCGGCAGGCACCTGCTGCTGGTCAGCCTCAACCGCCCCGAGGTGCTGAACGCGCTCAACACGAAGATGGGCCTCGAGCTGACCGACCTGTGGACGCGGCTCACCGCGGATGCCGGCGCGGTCCGCTGCGTAGTGCTGACGGGTTCGGGCGAGCGCGCGTTCTGCGCGGGCGCGGATCTCAAGGAGCGCGACGGCATGAGCGTCGAGGTCTGGCGCGCGCAGCACGAGGGCTTCGAGCGCGCGTTCGTGGCGCTGGTCGAGTGCCCGGTGCCGGTGATCGCGGCGCTCAATGGCCACGCGTTCGGCGGCGGCCTCGAGCTCGCGCTGTGCTGCGATTTCATATTCGCCGCGCGCGGCGCGCGCCTCGCGCTGCCCGAAGCCAGCCGCGGCCTGATGCCGGGCGGCATGGGCACGCAGAACCTGCCGCGCGCGGTGGGCGAGCGGCGCGCCAAGGAACTGATCCTGTCCGGCCGGCCGATCGGCGCGGAAGAGGGCTACGCCTGGGGCCTCGTCAACCGCGTTTGCGAGCCCGCCAACCTGCTGGAGGAAGCGCTTGCCACGGCGCAGCTGATCGCGGACAACGCGCCGCTGTCGGTGCGGCAGGCCAAGCGGTCCATCCACTACGGGCTCGACATGGACCTGCTCACCGGCTACCGCTTCGAGATCGAGGCCTACAACCGGCTGGTGGACACCGAGGACCGGCGCGAGGGCGTGCGCGCCTTCGTCGAGAAGCGCAAGGCCGACTTCAAGGGCAGCTGAACGGCGGCGGCGCTACAATGTTTAGTAGTGCAGGCCTAAAAAACTACTAAATACATGGCAAAACAGCAGGTTTACGACGCATCCGCGATCCAGGCCCTCAAGGGGCTGGAGCCCGTCCGGCGCATGCCGGGCATGTACACCCATACGATCCACCCGCTGCACATCGTGCAGGAGGCGATCGACAACGCCATCGACGAAGCGCTGGCCGGCTTCGGCAGGAAAATCACCGTCAGCGTGTTCAAGGACGGCTCGGTCCAGGTCGAGGACGAGGGCCGCGGCATCCCGGTCGACCTGCACAAGGAAGAGAAAAAGCCCGCGGTGGAAGTCGCCTTCACCATGCTGCACGCGGGCGGCAAGTTCGCGAAATCCGGCGAAGGCGTTTATCACATCTCCGGCGGTTTGCATGGCGTCGGCGTGGCGGTATCCAACGCACTCTCGAAGCGCTGCGAAGTGACGGTGTACCGGGATGGCTACAAGCACAGCATCGCTTTCGAAGGCGGCGAGCTCAAGAGCAAGCTGAAGAGCGAGAAGATCAAGGAAAAGCGCACCGGCACCACGGTGCACATCTGGCCGGACCCGAAGTACTTCGATTCGCCCAACATCCCGATGGGCGAGCTCGAGCACCTGATCCGCTCGAAGGCTTATTTATTGCCTGGTCTAGTTACAGTTTTAAAAATAGAAGGAAAACCTGACCAGACCTGGAAATTCGAGAAGGGCATGGCGCAGTACTTCGAG
Organism: uncultured Bordetella sp.; assembly: GCA_964587635.1. GTDB lineage: Bacteria > Pseudomonadota > Gammaproteobacteria > Burkholderiales > SG8-39 > RBG-16-66-20. The sequence continues at coordinate 872 of CAZPNH010000031.1, read as the reverse complement.
CGCATGCTGGACGGGCGCGAGCTGGTGGCGCCGCTGTTCTCCGGATCGAAGCATTTCGACGAGAAGTCCGCCGCCGATTTTGCCGAGATCGAAGCCGGCGAGGGCGCGGAGTGGGCCATCGGCTGGGTCGCCGAGGGCGAGATATTCGCAGACAGCCACGTCAACCTGATCCCGACGCGCTCGGGCGGCACGCACGAGGCGGGTTTCCGCAACGGCATCTTCGACGCGCTCGCCGCGTTCATGGAAACGCGCACGCTGCAGCCCAAGGGCGTCAAGCTGATCGCCGACGACCTGTGGCAGCGCGCCTGCTTCACGCTGTCGGCGCGCATCGTGCGCACCCAGTTCCACGGCCAGACCAAGGAAAAGCTCACCACGCGCCACGCGGCCAAGCTGCTGGAGTTGTGCGTGCGCGATGCCTTCGAGCTGTGGCTCAACCAGCATCCCGACGACGGCAGGAAAATCGTCGAACTGGCGATCGAGCAGGCGCTGGCGCGGCTCTCGAAGGGCAAGAAATTCGAAAGGAAGAAGGGTTCGGGCGTGGCGACGCTGCCCGGCAAGCTGGTGGAGTGCTCCTCGGACGACACTTCCCGCAACGAGCTCTTTATGGTCGAGGGCGATTCCGCAGGCGGCTCGGCCAAGGAAGCGCGCGACAAGGAAACCCAGGCGATCCTGCCGCTGCGCGGCAAGGTGCTGAACTCCATGTCGAAGGACGCGCGCACGGTGCTGGCCAACAAGGAGTTGCAGGCGATCGCCACCGCCATCGGCGTGGATCCGCACGGCGCTGCCGATACCCCGGACCTCGCGGGCATCCGCTACGGCAAGGTGATCATCATGACCGACGCCGACGTGGACGGCGGCCACATCCAGGCGCT
>CAZPNH010000030.1:0-9914 GCA_964587635.1 uncultured Bordetella sp. | reverse complement strand
GCGCAGGGAACTGGCGACCATCGCGCACGCTTCGCGCCGCTGTTTCGTCACCTACGAGGAAAAGCGGCCGGGCGACATGCTGGGAGACGAGCTGCTCGCGCCGGGCGTGCTGTCGTCGGTGTACGTCAGCGGCGTCGCGCAGGCGGAGCGCGGCGCGTGGCCGCTGTCGGTCGCCGAGCTCTACGGCATTGACGACGCGCACCTGACCCTTTACGCGAAAGCGGCGAAGACGACGCAAGGCTTCCGGGATTACCTGGAAGAGTTCGTGTGGCACCGTACGCCAAAGAAGAGCTCCTCGCCAGCGTTCTCGCGCGCCTGATTGGCGACGCGGGCCATGTCGCCGTGGGCGCGGCCTCGCCGATTCCCGCGACGGGCGCATTTTTCGCAAAAGTTTCCGGTAACGAGAAACTCAGAATTTCCCTGCTGCACAAGCGCGGCGGCAACCCGTTCACCGAAGGCTCGCGCGAACTGTTCGACCTTGCCGGGCAGGGGCGCATCGACGTGTTCTTCCTCGGCGGCGCGCAGATCGACGGCGAGGCGAACATCAACCTGGTGCAGGCCGAGGGCAAGCGCTTCCCGGGCTCCTTCGGCTCCGCGTTCATGTATTTCGCCGCCGGCCGCACCATCCTGTTCCGCGAGGAGCATTCCCGGCGCGTGCTGGTGCCGAAAGTGGATTTCATTTCCGCGCCCGGCTGGAGCCCCCCAGAGGTCGAACGGCGCGGCGGGCCGCAGGCGCTGCTCACGGGCAAGGCATTGTTCATGTGGCAGAAGGACCAGCGCCGCTTCCGGCTGGAAAGCGTGCATCCCGGCCACTCGGTGGATGAGATTGTGGAATTGACGGGATTCCAGTTTGACCGTAGCGCTCAGGTCAAAACAACCGAGAAGCCGACGCCGGCAGAAATTTCCCTGCTGCGTGGCCCGGTGGCGAAGGAAATCACCGCCAACTACCCGGATTTCGCCAGCCGGGTATGGAATAAATCGCCATCGCCTTGAATATTGGCGGGTGCTGCACCGCATCATGCCGGTGCTACATAAGTTGAATTAGTTAGCGGATAAAATTCCGCAAATACCAAAGGAGGCATCCTGCATGGCAACGATTCGCCTGAACATCAACGGCAAGACCCAATCCATCGACGTCGAGCCGGAAACCCCGCTGCTGTGGGCGATCCGCGAGCAGGTCGGGCTCACGGGCACCAAGTACGGCTGCGGCATCGCACAATGCGGCGCCTGCACGGTCCACATGGACGGCGTGCCGATGCGCTCCTGCGGCATCCCGGTGAGCGCCGCGGTCGGCAAGAAGATCACCACTATCGAAGGCCTCGCGGTCGGCGGCAAGCTGACCAAGGTGCAGCAGGCCTGGCTCGCCAACGACGTGCCGCAATGCGGCTACTGCCAGTCCGGCATGATCATGGCGGTGACGGCGCTGCTGCAGAAAACGCCGCATCCGACCGACGCGCAGATCGACGCGGCCATCACCAACATCTGCCGCTGCGGCACCTTCCAGCAGGTGCGCGAAGCCATCCACTCGGCCGCCAAGGCATAGGGAGAACGACATGATCAAAGCGCCCAAGCTGTCCCGCCGTGCCTTCATCCTTTCCAGCGCCGCCGTCGGCGGCGGCCTGGCCATCGGCATCAACCCCTTCACCGGCACCGCGGTGGTCCGCGCCGCCGACGGCTCGCCGGAAATCGGCGCCTGGGTGGTGATCCGCCCGGACGACACCGTCGTGGTGCGCATCGCGCGCTCCGAGATGGGCCAGGGTTCGCTGACCGGCCTCGCGCAGATGGTGGCCGAGGAACTCGAGTGCAACTGGAACAAGGTCACCTGGGAATATCCGACGCCCGGCACCAACGTCGCGCGCAAGCGCGTGTGGGGCGATTTCGGCACCGGCGGCAGCCGCGGCATCCGCACCTCGCACGACTACGTGCGCAAAGGCGGCGCGGCGGCGCGCATCATGCTCATCCAGGCGGCGGCCGATGAATGGAAGGTGCCGGCTTCGGAGTGCGCGGTGTCGAACGGCGTGATCACGCACAAGGCGTCCGGCAAGAAAACGACCTACGGCAAGGTGGCCGAGGCGGCTGCGAAGCTCGAAGTGCCGAAGGACGTGCCGCTCAAGGATCCGAAGGACTGGAAAATCATCTGCAAGCCGCTCAAGCGGCTGGACACCGCCGACAAGCTGACCGGCAAGCAGGTTTACGGCGCCGACCTCAAGCTGCCCGGCATGCTGAACGCGGCGATCAAGGCATCCCCGGTGTTCGGCGGCAAGGTGAAGAGCGTCGATTCGGCCAAGGCCGAGAGCATGCCCGGCGTGAAGAAGATCGTGCGCGTGCGCGACAACGCGGTGGCGGTGGTCGCCGATACCTGGTGGCACGCCAAGACTGCGCTCGACGCAGTGAAGATCGAATGGGATAGCGGCCCGGCCGCGAACATTTCCAGCGCCGACATCGACACCATGCTGAAGGCGGGCCTGGACGCCGACCAGTCGTTCGTCCACAACAAGAACGGCGATTCGAAGAGCGCCATCGCCGGCGCGGCGAAGAAGGTCGAGGCCGTCTACGACTATCCGTACCAGAATCACGCCTGCATGGAACCGATGAACGCGACGGCGCTGTACACGGCCGACCGCTGCACGGTGTGGTGCCCGACGCAGAACGGCGAGGCCGCGCTCGCGGCCACCGCCGAGGCCTCCGGCCTGCCGGTGGCGAAATGCGACGTGCAGAAGGTGCACCTGGGCGGCGGCTTCGGCCGGCGCGGGTTCACGGACTACGTCAGCCAGGCCGTGCTCATCGCCAAGGAGATGCCGGGAACGCCGGTGAAGCTGCTCTGGTCGCGCGAGGAGGACATGGCGCAGGGGCGCTACCACCCGGTGATGAAGGCGCGGCTGACCGCCGGGCTGGACGCGAACGGCAACCTCGCGGGACTGGAAATCCGCCTGTCGGGGCAGTCGATCCTGGCCTCGGCGCGGCCCGAGGCGCTGGACAAGGGCAAGGACGCGTTCACGTTCCAGGGCTACTGGCCGAACGGGGAACACTCGCTCGAGTACAGCGTGCCGAACCTGACCATAGACCATGCGATGCGCAACACCCACGTGCCGCCGGGCTTTTGGCGCGGCGTGAACATCAACCAGAATGCCATCTTCCTCGAGTGCTTCATGGACGAAGTCGCGCTTGCGGCCGGCCAGGACGCGCTCGAATTCCGCCGCAAACTGATGGCGGATCATCCGAAATCGCTCGGCGTGCTGAACGCGGTGGCCGAGAAGGGCGGCTGGGGCAAGAAGGCGCCGGCCGGCCGTTACCGCGGCCTCGCGCATTTCCGCGCCTTCGGCAGCTACGTGGCGGCGCTGGCGGAGATTTCGGTCAAGGACGGCAACAAGATCAAGGTGCACAAGATCGTCGCCGCCACCGACACCGGCTACGCGGTGAATCCGGCGCAGATCGAGCGCCAGATCGCCGGCTCGTTCGTCTACGGCCTGTCGGGCGTGTTCATGCAGGCCTGCACGGTCAAGGACGGCGCCATCGAGCAGTCGAACTTCCACGACTACAACTCGATGCGCATCGCGCAGATGCCGAAGGTCGAGTCCATCGTCATGCCTTCGGGCGGGTTCTGGGGCGGCGTGGGCGAGCCGACCATCTGCGTGGCGGCGCCGGCGGTGCTGAACGCGTACGCCGCGGCCACCGGCAAGCGCATCCGCTCCTTCCCGCTCAAGAACCACGGCATCGAAATGGTGTGAGGGGATTTGCCTTCGCAGCGTGTTTGGTTTTTGCAGGAAGCGCTTTTTCCAACGACGACATGCCGACCCCGCTGCAGGGCGCCCAGGGCGACCCGGCGCGGGGCCGGGCGATCGTGGTCAACCGGCAGCTGGGATTGTGCCTGCTGTGCCACAGCGGGCCGTTCCCCGAGGAGCGGTTCCAGGGCAGCATCGCGCCGGACCTGAACGGTATCGGCGCGCGCCTGTCTGAAGGCCAGATCCGGCTGAGGATCGTCGATCCGGGCCGGCTGAATCCGGCGACCATCATGCCGGCCTATTTCCGCAGCAGGGACCTGACGCGGGTCGCGCCGGCGTTTCGCGGCAAGACCGTGCTGAGCGCGCAGCAGATCGAGGACGTGGTGGCTTTCCTGAGCACATTGAAATGACGACGCGCCGGGATTTTCTGGTTCTCGCGTGCAGCCTCGCTGCCGGGACCGCGCACGCCACGCCGGCCACCATGCGGGACGCGATCAGCAAGGTCACCGGCGGCAAACCGGTGACGGCGGGCGGGGTCAAGCTCGACGTGCCGCCGCTCATCGAGAACGGCAATTCGGTCGTCCTGTCGGTGACGGTGGACAGTCCGATGACCGCTGAGAATTACGTGAAGGCGATCCACCTCTTTTCGCCGGAGAACCCCCTGCCCGACATGGTGAGCGTCTATCTGGGCCCGCGCTCCGGGCGAGCGCGTTTTACCACCCGCGTGCGCGTCGCCGACTCGCAGACGCTGGTGGCGGTCGCGCAACTCTCCGACGGCACGTTCTGGTCCGACAGCGTGTCGGTCGTGGTGACCCTCGCCGCCTGCACCGAAGAGGTGAAATAACAATGGCGCGCGCCATCGTCAACGTGCCCGCGAGGGCGAAGAAGGGCCAGATCATCGAGATCAAGGCGCTGGTCGGCCACGTCATGGAAACGGGCTTCCGCCGCACCGAGATCGGCACCGTGATCCCGCGCGACATCATCCGGCTGTTCGTCTGCACCTACAACGGCGAGGAGGTGTTCCGCGCCGATTTCCATCCCGCCGTGGCCGCCAATCCGCTGATAGAGTTCACCACCATCGCGACCGAAAGTGGCAAGCTGGAGTTCAAGTGGACCGGCGACAACCTGTTTTCAGCGAGCGAATCGGCGGCGATTACGGTCGAGTGACCGCGCGTTTTCTCGTTTTCGTTTTGATGTTCTGTTCGGCCGCCAGGGCGGACATCCCGCTCGCCGAGCGCCGTTCCGGCTATGACTTCATGGGCCGCGACACGCGCGCCATGCAGGACGACGACGCCACCAACCCCGCCATGCTCTGGGTGCTCGACGGCGAGGCGCTGTGGAACCGCAAGGCGGGCGCGGCGGACAAGGCCTGCGCCGATTGCCATGGCGAAGCCGGCAAGAGCATGAAAGGGGTGGTCGCCCGGTTTCCGGTTTTTGATTTGTCCATCAACAAATTAATCAATCTCGACCAGCGCATCAACCTCTGCCGCATCGAACAGCAAAAGGCGCCGGCGTTGCAGCTCGAGAGCCGCGACATGCTCGCGCTTTCCGCCTACGTCGGCCGCCAGTCGCGCGGCATGCCGATCGACATCGAGGCGACGGAGAAACTGAAGCCGTTCCTCGAAGCGGGCCGCGCCGCGTTCAACCGCCGCCAGGGGCAGCTGAACATTTCCTGCGCGCAGTGCCACGACGAGCGCTGGGGCGCGAAGCTCGCCGGCAACCCGATCCCGCAGGCGCATCCGACCGGCTACCCGATCTACCGGCTCGAGTGGCAGGGCGCGGGCTCGCTGCAGCGCCGGCTGCGCAACTGCATGATCGGCGTGCGCGCGGAGCCTTACGACTACGGTGCACCCGAGTACGTCGAGCTGGAGCTGTACCTGATGTGGCGCGCGCGCGGCATGAAGCTCGAGACGCCGGCGGTCCGGCCGTGAACGCGGCGGAGCGCCTGCAGGCGGCGGCGCGTCACCGCGACGCGGGCGAATCCGCCGCAGCGCGGCGCTGCGCCGAGGAAATCCTCGCATCGGAACCTGGCAATGCCGGCGCGGCGGGCCTGATGGCGGCGCTTGCCGTCGACGACAACGACTTCAGCGCGGGGCATCGCTGGGCGCAGCGCGCCCTCGACGCCGACCCGCAGGCCGCCGCATCGCATTACACGCTCGGGCGCCTCTACCAGGCGGAAGGCCGGCTCGCCGAAGCGGAGGCGAGCTATCTGCGCGCGCTGCAGTTCGAGCCCGACTCGGCGAAGGCGCACAACAACCTGGGTTGCGTGCAGCACATGCTGGGCAAGCTCGACCTCGCGGTGGCCAGCTACCGCCGGGCGCTGGCGCTCGATGCGTCCCTGCCGCAGGCGAACCAGAACCTCGCCGCCATCACCGCGGATCCGGCGCAGGCGGAGGGCGCGATCGCGGGCTACCTGCGCTACCTGCGGCAGAACCCGGAAGACGCCGGCGCGCACAACAACCTCGGCAACGTCTACCGCGAACTCGGCCGGCATCGCGAGGCGCTCGCCAGCTTCGATGCGGCGATCGCGCGCAATCCGGATCTGGCCGAGGCGCATTTCAGCCGCGCGCAGGAACTGCTGCTGTGCGGCGACTACGCGCGGGGCTGGCAGGAACACGAATGGCGCTGGAAGGTGAAGGCGCTGGGCATGCCGATGCCGGCGTTCCGCCAGCCGCTCTGGGACGGCGCCGCGCTGCCGGGCAAAACCCTGCTGCTGCACGCCGAGCAGGGCCTGGGCGACACCATCCAGTTCATCCGCTACGCGCCGCTCGCGGCCGCGCGCTGCGGCTCGGTGATCCTCGAATGCCAGCCGCCGATTGCCGGCATGCTGCGCGCGATCCCGGGGCTCGCGCGCGTCATCGCGCGCGGCGAACCGCTGCCCCCGTTCGACGCGCATTTCCCGGTGATGAGCCTGCCGCGCATATTCGGCACCACCGTCGACAGCATTCCCTGGAAAGGTCCCTATTTGCGCGCGGATCCGCGCCGCGTCGAGCACTGGCGGCGCATGCGCGCGCCGGGTGCGCGTCTGCACGCGGGCCTGGCCTGGGCGGGACGGCCGCAGTATTGGGACGACCGCAAGCGCTCCATTCCGCTCGCGGCGTTCGCGCCGCTCGCCGAGGTCCCCGGTTTATCGCTGGTCAGCCTGCAGTGGGGCGAAGGCGCGGCGCAGCTCGCCTCCCAGCCGCGACTCGGGATCCGCGACTTCGGCGACGCGATCCGCGATTTCTCCGAGATGGCTGCGCTGGTCGCCAGCCTGGATGTCGTCATCTCGGTGGATACCTCCGTCACGCATCTCGCCGGCGCCCTCGGGGCGCCCGCCTGGCTGCTCGCCTCGCACGCGCCGGAGTGGCGCTGGCTGCTCGATCGTGCCGACAGTCCCTGGTATCCGTCGGTGCGGATATTCCGGCAGGCGCGCAGCGGCGACTGGCCGGGCGTGATCGAGCGCGTCGCCGCCGCGCTGGCCTAGGGGCTCCAGCCGAGCGACCGTTTGACGGCTTCGCGCCAGCGCGCGAGCAGTGCAGCGGCCTCCTCGCGCGGCATGCCGGGCGTGAAGCGGCGATCCATCTGCCATTGCGCGGCGATTTCCTCGCGCGATTTCCAGACGTCGGTGGCGAGGCCCGCCAGGTAGGCCGCGCCCAGCGCGGTGGTTTCGAGCACTTTCGGCCGCACCACCGGCACGCCGAGGATGTCGGCCTGGAACTGCATCAGCAGGTCGTTCGCCGCCGCGCCGCCGTCCACGCGCAGCTCGGTGAGTTTTTCGTCCGCGTCCTTCTGCATCGCCTCCAGCAGGTCGGCGCTCTGGTAGGCGATCGACTCCAGCGCCGCGCGGGCGAGGTGCGCGCGCGACGAACCGCGCGTCAGGCCGACGATCGCGCCGCGCGCGTGCGGGTCCCAGTGCGGCGCACCCAGGCCGGCGAAGGCGGGCACGATGTAGACGCCGCCGTTGTCCAGCACTTCGGAGGCCAGTTTCTCGATGTCGGCGGCGGCGGCGAAGAATTTCATTTCGTCGCGCAGCCACTGCACCACCGCGCCGCCGATGAACACGCTGCCTTCCAGCGCGTATTCCTTCACGGCGTCGCGCGCGTCGACCGCGCGGCCGACCTGCGCCGCCGCGGTGCTGAGCAGGCCGTTGGCGGACTTCACCACGCGGCCGCCGGTGTTCATGAGCATGAAGCAGCCGGTGCCGTAGGTGTTCTTCGCCATGCCCGGCTGGTGGCAGCCCTGGCCGAACAGCGCGGCCTGCTGGTCGCCGGCGACGCCGGTGATCGGTATCGGCACGCCCAGCACCGTGGGCGCGATCATGCCGAAGGTGTGCGACGAGGGGTAGACGTCGGGCAGCATCGCGCGAGGCACGCCGATGAGCTGCAGCAGCTCCGGGTCCCAGTCTCCCATGTGGATGTTGAACAGCATCGTGCGGGACGCGTTGGTGGAATCGGTGACGTGCGTCTTGCTGTGCGAGAGGTTCCAGATCAGCCAGCTGTCCACCGTGCCGAAGGCGAGCTCGCCCAGTTCGGCGCGGCGGCGCGCGCCCGGAACATGGTCGAGGATCCATGCCGCCTTGGTGCCGGAAAAGTAGGGATCGAGCACCAGCCCGGTGCGCTCCCGCACCAGGCTCTCGGCGCCGACTTCCTTCAGTTCCGCGCAGCGGGCGGCGGTACGCCGGTCCTGCCAGACGATCGCCGGGTAGATCGGCTTGCTGGTCTGCCGGTCCCAGACGATGGTGGTCTCGCGCTGGTTGGCGATGCCGCAGGCAATCAGATCCTCGGCCTTGAGGCCAGAATCCCGGAGCGCCGCGCGCGCGACGTCGCGCTGCGAACGCCACAGATCGTCCGGATCGTGCTCGACCCAGCCCGGCTGCGGGTAGTGCTGCTGGAATTCCTGCTGGGCGGAAGCGACCGGCCTGCCGGTCTCGTCGAAGATGATCGCGCGCGAACTGGTGGTTCCCTGGTCGAGCGCGAGGACATGACGCATGTCAATGATTCTAGCAAGGGTGCGGGTGCTAATATCTTTCGCTCCAGGGGAGATTTCGCCGCATGAAAATCCACGAGTACCAGGGGAAAGAACTGTTCCGCAAATTCGGCATCGCCACGCCGCGCGGCTTTGCGTGCTTTACCGCCGACGAGGCGGTCGAGGCGGCGAAAAAACTGGGCGGCAGCGTCTGGGTGGTGAAGGCCCAGATCCATGCCGGCGGCCGCGGCAAGGGCGGCGGCGTGAAAGTCGCGAAGTCCCCCGCGGAAGTGAAGCAGCGTGCTTCCGAGATTCTCGGCATGCAGCTGGTTACCCACCAGACCGGCCCCGCGGGCCAGAAGGTGCGCCGGCTGCTGGTCGAGGAGGGCGCCGACATCAAGAAGGAGCTCTACCTCGGCATGGTGGTGGACCGCGTCACGCAGCGCGCGGCGCTCATGGCCTCTTCCGAGGGCGGCATGGACATCGAGGAAGTCGCCGCGCACACCCCGGAGAAGATCCACAAGGTGTTCATCGATCCCGCGACGGGACTGCTTGAGAAAGACGCCTCGGAAGTTGCCGGGAAAATCGGCATTCCGGATGCCTCAAAGCCGGAAGCCATAAAACTTCTGCAAGCCCTCTACAAGTGCTTCGATGAAACCGACGCCTCGCTGGCGGAAATCAATCCGCTCATCCTGACCGGCCAGGGCAAGGTCATCGCGCTCGATGCCAAGCTGAACTTCGACGACAACGCGCTGTTCCGCCATCCCGACATCGTCGCCATGCGGGACCTCGACGAGGAGGATCCGCTCGAGATCGAGGCCTCGAAATACGACCTGTCGTACATTTCTCTCGACGGCAACATTGGCTGCATGGTGAACGGCGCGGGCCTCGCCATGGCGACCATGGACACCATCAAGCTGTTCGGCGGCGAGCCGGCCAACTTCCTCGACGTCGGCGGCGGCGCCACTGCCGAGAAGGTGACCGCGGCCTTTAACATCATGCTGTCCAATCCGAAGGTGAAGTGCATCCTCGTCAACATCTTCGGCGGCATCATGAAGTGCGACACCATCGCCGCGGGCGTGGTGACGGCGGCGCGCGCAACGAAACTGTCGGTGCCGCTGGTGGTGCGCATGAAGGGCACCAACGAGGACCTTGGCAAGAAGATCCTCGCCGATTCCGGCCTGCCGATCATCTCGGCGGGCAACATGGGCGAGGCGGGGCAGAAAGCCGTCGCAGCAGTGAAGG
>CAZPNH010000029.1:0-10066 GCA_964587635.1 uncultured Bordetella sp. | reverse complement strand
ACTTCACCGCGGCGGTGGCGGGGGGCGCGGCGATGGCCGCCTTGTCCGCGCGTGGCCGCGGCCCCGCCCGGGTTTTCGCCGCCTTCGAGCGCAGCTGCTATATCGAAACAGCGGCCGGCATCGCGTGCCTGGGCGGCGCGGACATCGGCCACGGGCCGCTGAACGTCATTGTCGAAGGCGATTTTCGGGTGCCGGCAGGCGCCTGCGAAATCGATATCCGGAGCACCCGGCTCTGGAAGCCGGCGGTTGCGAATCTCAAGCCGCGATCCTTGCCGGCGCTCGCGACGCCCGCAGTCCTGCGCGATTCCAGCAGGGCGTTTGGTCTCTGGCTGCGCAACGATGCCGAGCGCAGTCCCGATGAACTCATCGGCCTCGGGCCCGGGCTCACGCCCGCGGGCGACGATTTCGTCGGCGGCGCGCTGATCGCGCTGCGCGCTGCGGGCAAGGACGCTCTTGCCGACCGCGTCGCCGCCTGGGCGCTGGAATTGGCGGAAGCGCGGACCAGCCGGATCAGCCGGGCGCACCTGGAGTGCGCCGCGGCGGGCGAGGGCCATGAAGCGCTGCATGAATTTCTCGCGACGTTCGGAAAGGAATCCCTCGCGCGGCTGGCCCGCATCGGCCGCACCTCCGGCCTGGATGCCGCGGCCGGGGCGCTGCTCGCGCTGGGCACTCTTATGTGAGTCAGCGAACAGAGCCAGCGCGGGGGTTGCTATAAAAGGAACGCGATTCTGCCGGTCAGAGGCAGTTTCGCCGTCCTTTTACGTGAGCGACCATGTCCAAACTGGAAAAAGTAGCGAAGCGGGAACCGAATGAAAACAGGATACTCGCCGCGCTTCCCGCAGCGGATTACGAGCGCATCCAGCCCGACCTCGAGCTGTTCCCGTTGCCGCTTGGGCTGACCATGTCGGAGTCGGGCGATCACGTGAATTACCTGCATTTTCCGGTCGCCGGCATCGTTTCGCTGATCTATGACCTGAAGGACGGCTCCTCCAGCGAAATTGCGCTCGTGGGGAACGAGGGCATGATCGGAATCTCCATCTTCATGGGCGGCGAGAGCATGCCCAGCAGCACGGTCGTGCAAAGCGTCGGCGTCGCATTCCGGCTCAGCCGGAAAATCATGAAACGGGAGTTCTCGCTGGGCGGCGAGCTGCAGCACCTGTCGCTTCTGTACACGCAGGCGCTGATTGCGCAGACCTCGCAGACCGCCGTCTGCAACCAGCACCATTCGCTAGAGCAGCAGCTTTGCCGCTGGCTGTTGATGAGCGCGGACCGGTTGCACGAAAACAAGCTGGTCGTCACGCAGGAACTGATCGCGCACCTGCTGGGCGTGCGCCGGGAGACTGTGAACTCCGCAGCCAAGCTGCTGCAAAAGGACGGCCTGATCCACTACGCGCGCGGCCTCATCAACATCACCGACCGGCCCGAGCTCGAAAAGCGGGTTTGCGAGTGCTACAAGACCGTCCGGCAGGAGTACGACCGCCTGCTGCCGCATCCCCGGGGCTCGAAGTAATTCGCGCAACCTCGAAGCGGGGACAACGACGCCCGCACCGGGCGTCGTTGAGATCGAACTTGGATTGGCGCGTACGGGCTCAGTACGCGCTGTCGCGGCGGCCGCCCGTGTACATCGAGCCGTTTGCATCGGCCTTGGCGGTATTGGGCTGCGCCTTCGCCGCGTACCACGCGCCTTGCCCGTCGCCCTTGGCGTCGCCCGGCTGGGCATCGGCGGCGTAGAAGTACAGCGGCATGGCCTTGTAGGCCCACTGCTTGGACCCGTCGTCGCGGGCGACGATCGAGAAGTCGCCGTCCGCCAGCGCCGGATTCGCGACCACGAACGGCGGCCAGGTGCTGGCGCAGCCGCCGTTGCAGTTGCTCTTGCCGGCCGCGTCCTTCGCGAAGGTGTACAGCGTCTTGCCGTCTTTGCTGGCCAGCAGGCCGTTCTTTTCAACGGTCGGGTTGGCGTGCGCATGGAACGCGGCCGCGGCCAGCGCGGCGAACAGAATGGTACGAGTCATGATTTCTCCGATAAGTTGAGGAATGCGCGCGAGCGATTTCGCCCGCGTAACCGACTTACGGAGCGGCCGCGAAATTGGATGCGGCGCCGGGCGGATTTCCTACCAGAGCTTCACGCAGAAGCCGGACAGCACGAACTCGCCGGGCGCCGTGGCCGCGTTCGCGGCCTTGTCCTCGAACGACACCGCCAGGCGGGACACCGACGACAGCAGCTTTTCCGAGCTTCCGTCCATTTCGAACGTCGTGCTTTGCGGCGGCAGTGCCGGCGCCGCGACGCCGAGCGCGAACGGCACGCCGTCCTTCGGCAGCGCCCAGACCTGGATCACCTTGCCCGCCGGTACGCTGACGGGGCGCAGGAATTTCACCGACACGCGCGTGCCGTGACGCGTGGAGCTGATCAGAAGCGTCGGCTGGTTGTCCCTGCCGGTCAGCAGTCCGACGTAGCTCTGCGGCAGTGTCTGCTCGCGCTGCGCCAGGCTGTCGACACTGAACAGCAGGCCCGGGTTCATCTGCACGATGCCGATCGCCAGGGCCGCGCCGAATGCAAATCCGAGCGCAGGTTTCCAGAACGCCGACAGCCCGCCCGGTTTCTCCGCCACAGGCAGCGCCGGCGTTCCGGTTCGCGCATCGATCGCGCGCCAGACGCGTTCCGGCGGCGCCACCGCGGCAACCGGCTCCGCGAGCCTGGCGAGCCGGCGCTCCCATTCGTCCACCGCGGCGTGGGCGGCGGGCAGCGACGGCAGCAACCGCTCGAAGCGGCGCCGTGCGCGGCCGCGCAGCGTGCCGAGCGCGTATTCGGACGCCAGCCGGTCGAGCAGGTCGGGGCGGCCGTAATTCATGGCTCGGCCAGGCAGCGCTTGAGCCGCTCCAGCCCGCGCCGCACCCAGGCTTTCACGCTGCCGAGCGGCGCGTTGACGTGCGCGGCGACCTCGGCGTGCGACATGCCGCGGTAGTAGGCGAGCGCCAGGCATTGGCGATGGGCGGCGTCGAGCCCATCCATGCAGCGGCGTATGCGGAGCGCATCCACGGCTTGTTCCAGCAGGCCGAGCGGCTCGTTGGCCAGCCCCTGACGGTCGTCCGGTATGTCCATCGCTTCGCCATCCTCGCCGGTCGGCATTTCGGTTTCGTGCCTCGCTGCCGCGCTGCGAACCACGTCGAGCGCCTTGTTGCGCACGATCGTGATCAGCCACGTCATCGGCTGACTGGTTGCGGCCCGGTAACTGCCGGCCTGGCGCCAGACGTTGACGAATGCTTCCTGCAGAACGTCCTCGGCAGCGTCGCGCTGGTTCAAGATACGAAGCGCGACCCCGAACAGATGCGCTGAAGTCATCCGGTAAAGGCGCTCGAACGCCGTCTTGTCGCCGAGCGCCACGCGCGCGAGCTGTGCCTGCAGCTCGAGGCTCAGGTCGGATTGGGTTTCACTGCGCGTCGAGGATGGCCGGACGCGGGCTTCAGCGCGGCTCCCTGACCCGGCCGTTGTAATGAGATGCATGGCATGCATGCTGGAACCGGTCTGTATCTGCCGGATTTCCTGCGATGCGCGTTTTGTATCCCGCTTGTTACAGTCCGACGCTCTACCAGTAGAATTCCAGTGGCCATGCAAATCACATTCTTTCGGGTGCTTGCCTGCGCAATGACGGTCGCTGCGGGCAGCGCTTTCGCTCAGCAGCAGCCGGTTTGCGCGCTGCCGTACAGCAAGACGACGTGGACGAACTGCATTGGCCAGAGGACGGCGCCAAACGGTGAAAATTATGCCGGATCCTTCAAGGACGGCGTGCCGGACGGCCAGGGCACCTATACGTATCCGGATGGCGGGCAATATGTCGGCGAGGTAAGCGGTGATCAGCCTGGCGGCCAGGGCACGCGCACGTATGGCGACGGCAGGAAGTACGTTGGCAATTTCAAGGACGGCCGCTTTGACGGCGAGGGCATGTACACCACGCCCAACGGACTCGTTTACGTGGGCACGTTCAAGGACCAGAAGTACAGCGGGCGCGGAAAGCTGACGCTGACGGATGGGACGAAATACGTCGGCGAATTCAAGGATGGCAGGCGGAATGGTCAGGGCAAATACGACTTTCCGGACGGCTCGACCTACGTCGGCGAATCCAGGGACGACAATTTCGAGGGTCGCGGCGTGTTCACGTACCCGGACGGACGGAAATACAGCGGCACGTTCAAGGACAACCTGTTCGACGGGGAAGGCACCTACATTTGGCCTGACGGTCACAAATACGTGGGCGAGTTCAAAGGCGACAAGCGCAATGGCCGGGGCATATTCGAGTGGCCCGACGGCCAGCGTTACGAAGGGGAATTCAGTGGCGACAACCGCTCAGGCCGCGGCTCGCAACGCGGGCCGGACGGCTCCGGCTACGTCGGAATGTTTAAAGACAATCTCTACGACGGCGAGGGCATTTTCACCTCGCCGAACGGCACCGTGTATGCGGGCAGCTTCAAACGTGGAATGCGCGACGGTCCGGGCACCTTCACTTACGCGGATGGCCGCAAGTACGTCGGCGAATTCAAGGAAGACAAGCCGGTCGGTGAGGGCACGGAATATCGCGCCGACGGTTCGCTGCTGCGGGCAGGCGCGTGGCAGAACGGAGTATTCGTGCCGCGCTAGCGGAAGGTGGCTCCTCGGCCTGGACTCGAACCAGGGACCTGCTGGGACCGGCGGATTTTCACAAAACTCTGAACGTCCGCTTTCGATCCAAAGCGGTCATTCAAGATGCAGACGGATGACGCAAGACTCGATGTTCAGGTCCGCACATACTGGGTCTGGTATTTCGACTACTTTCTTTGTCCGTATGAGCTGGGTGCAAACGTGATTTCTAGAGGGCCATTCGGATGCTGAGCAAGGTCCCGCAAGTCACGCTCTACTTCTGGATCATAAAGATCCTCGCGACGACGCTTGGCGAGACGGGCGGCGATGCCGTATCCATGTCCATGGGACTCGGGTATCTCGTCAGCACAGGGATCTTTGCCGCAATATTTATTGTCGCGGTCATTGCCCAGGTCTCCGCGAAGCAGTTCTATCCTGCCTTGTACTGGACGACAATTGTCGCGACAACAACCGTTGGAACGACGCTGGCGGATTTCGCGGATCGCTCTCTTGGCATTGGATATGCGGGCGGAACGGCGATTTTGCTTACATCGCTTATGTTGTCGCTATTGCTCTGGCATCGCGCCCTTGGTTCAGTAGCCGTCGATACCGTCATCTCGCCACGATCAGAAATGTTCTATTGGGTAACGATCATGTTCTCGCAAACCCTGGGGACTGCGCTTGGCGACTGGACAGCCGACACGGCGGGCCTCGGGTACACCGGTGGCGCAATGGTGTTTGGTGCAATGCTGGCGGCCATCGCGGTGGCGTACTACTGGACTGAGATTTCCCGCACGGCGCTCTTCTGGGCAGCCTTTATCCTTACGCGACCTCTCGGCGCCGTGGTTGGGGACCTGCTGGACAAGCCCACGAGCTCCGGCGGCCTGGCGTTAAGCCGCTACTCGGCATCGGCGACCCTTCTTGCGCTCATCGCTTTATGCATTTTTTTCTTTCCGAAGAAACCGGCAGAACAACAACATTGAGGAAAGCCATGAAAATCCATTTTTCGACGGCCTCTGCGTTGCTGCTCGGCATGGCCGGCGCCTGCATCCAGGTGAGCCAGGCTGCGGCAGCTCCGGCAGAGAGCTATGAGGTCATCGCCAAGTATGCTGTCGGTGGCACGGGCGGCTGGGATTTTCTTTCGGTCGACGAAAAGCGGCACCGGCTGTATGTGAGCCGGGGCGATCACGTTCAGATCCTGGATACCGTCTCCGGAAAAGTAGTCGGGGATCTGCCGGGGACGGCGGGCGTTCACGGCATCGCAATCGCAGAGGACCTCGGCCTCGGCTTTACCAGTAATGGGCGAAGCGACACCGTGACAGTTTTCGACCTGAATACTTTTGCCGTCGTCGATACGGTCAAGGTAACGGGCTCCAATCCGGATGCGATTCTTTACGAACCATCCTCGAAGCGGATCCTCACGTTCAACGGTCGATCGGCCAATGTCACTGCTATCGACGCCGCGACCAGGAGGGTGATCGGCACGATTGCGGTATCGGGCAAGCCGGAGGTTGCCGTCGCAGACGGGCGAGGGCAGGTATTCGTCAACATCGAGGACAAGAACTCGATTGCTGTCATCGATGCGGGTGCCCTCGCCGTGTCCAAATACTGGCCCCTCGGAAGCTGTGACGGCCCGACAGGCCTTGCCATTGATCGGAAAAGAAACCGGCTCTTTTCCGTCTGCCATAACAAAAAGATGATCGTCATGGACGGAAACCATGGAAACGTGATCGAGGAGCTGCCGATTGGCGCCGAGGTTGACGGAGCGGAATTCGACGCTGAACTGAATCTGGCATTCAGTTCGAACGGCGAGGGCACGGTAACGATCGTCAGGAGTCCTGAATCGGGTCAGGTTGCGGTCATTGACACCGTGAGCACGCAAAAAAGCGCCCGGACCATCGCCTTGGATTCGACCACGCATCGCATCTACCTGGCCGCGGCATCGTTCGCACCGCCGCCGCCGCCGACGCCGGAGCAACCAAAGCCGCGGCCGGCCATGATTCCTGGCAGCTTCGTGATATTGGTGCTCGCGCCGAAGAATCCGCGCTAGGGCCATCGATCAGGACGGGCTTGGCGAATGACCGCTTCTGGCCGAAAGCGGTCATTCGCGAGGAGCGGGGCTATCAGTACGTCACGAATTCCCCACGTTACGGATTTGGAGAAGGCCAAAGCGTGACCTAAGAGCCTGTTTTTAGGTGGCTCCTCGACCTGGACTCGAACCAGGGACCTGCGGATTAACAGCGGGGAGCCGAATGCGTAAGTAGTTGTTTATTGGCCCGCCCTCACTCGCCAAAACGTGCCGATACCCGCTGATTACGTCACGTTTACGTCACGCTGGGGACCTGCGGATTGAAGGTCCGCTATCGGCCAAAAGCGGACATTGGCTAGCTACCTAGTCCAATGCCCCAAACCCATGCGGCAATCAACAAGAAAAATCCTGCCGCAGTGAAAAAGAACCACCCAACTACCAGAAGGCTCGCCGCCACAGCCGCTGCAGCGGACCGACGTACGACCAACAAACGTAGGCGTTGACCTAACGTCGACGGAGTCAATGCTCCGAATAGTTTGCTCCGATACACATTGCACACATATAGTCCCGGGCCATACGTCGCTAGCCCGATAAGGAGAAAGAAAAGCGCCCAAGTAAGAGGGAGTGCGGCGGCGTGATCCACGTCAGAGACGCTTCGATGTAGCCACAGATCGGAATGTCCGCTTTGCGTCGAAAGCAGTCATTAGTTTAGGTCCGGTATCGGCCAGAAGCGGACATTCAATCCCAAGCGAGAGCAATACCGAACAACGTAAAGCTAGCCACAGCAAGCCCCGCAGTAATTGCCCATTCTCGCCCGTTGAAATCCTTGAAGGGAAATGCAAACCATGCGGATGGCTTCAGAGGGGACCAACGAGGTTTTCCCAAGCGGCGGTAGTGCGCGGCAACCAATAAATTGCCGCCAATCAGCCAAAGTGCCATGCCGAGTACAAAGAGGATCGAGAAAGCCATTGCCCGGAGCCTTACGCCAATGTCCGCTTTGGGTCGATAGCGGACTATAGCGCAGGGGCCAGATCGGACACTGGGATAAGTCCCGCCCTGGCGTTTTCAGGTAGGGCAAAATGTCCGCTTTCGACCCAAAGCGGACACTATGGATGCTTTTTACTTTTGGCTAACTTTATACGGCGGAACGATTGGAGTTTGTCTTGTGCCTGCGCTCGTTGTAGGAGCGATTAAGGGCGTTAGAGCGTTCTTGATGGTATTGGGCGTGCTTCTCGTTCTATCGCCAGGCCTGCCTATCGCGTACTGCCTTTTAATATCAGATTGCTCCGTGATTCCGTGGGTTTCGGTGATGCTACTGCCCCTATCAATCGTCGGGTTTGTCGTGTCGATTCTTGGCTCCGCAATTTCATCGAAGAAGCGTGCCAAAAGATCACCTAAGGATGGTACGGAGTCGAAGGCGACCTCACTGTGAACGTCCGCTTTTGGCCGAAAGCGGACCAAACGAAGCTTTCCATGCGCCGCATAGCGGGAGCATTAGCTCGCACGCTTTAAGCTGCACCTATAATTTCCGGCATGTCTGTTCGGAAAATGGAATTGCTGAGCATTTGGGAGGTCGGCCACCGTTGGCAAGGGGTTGATCCTAGAGTCCAGTTGCCTGACGGTGTTCCCATAGAAGTCCAGGATCGGCTGCGCCAGCTCGCGCACGCGGCAATCGCGTTTATCAATCCCTACGACGCGCATGGCGAGATCATCCCAATGGAAAAGCTCTGGTTCGGCTTTCCCAAGACTCAGTTCGGAAAACATCTGGACAAGGCGGTGCACGATCCCTTGGCGTACAAGGCGCTGCTCGGGGACGTGTACCTAAATCAGACCGAGGTTATGAAGTGGTGCTTTGGCACCGACCTAGACCTGCCGGAATTCTGGTTCGAGTCAGCAGATTTCGAATGGCAGCGGCAATTGAGGGGTGGCTCGCACTCGACCAAGGTTAGCCCTGCCAAGCCTCGCCCGGACCAGGTGGACAGGGCCAAGTGTCGGGAAATCGCTCTGCAGCTATGGAAGGAACATCCCAATATGACCATTGCCGATATGTGCCGCCGGCGTGAAATCCAGCTGGACGGCAATGGGAAGGCGTACAAGGGGAAATACACCCTCCGGAATTGGTTGAAGGACTTAGCGCCCGAGACCGTCCGAAAGCGTCGAGGCCGTCCGAAAAAGGCGAAGCTTCCGCAATAATCCCCGCAGAGAAATACCCGTCGCGGAAAATACATTTGTTCGACGGGCCGGGAATTTCATTGCCCGCACCGCACAGCCACTCTGAGGTCTTCATTCAGACACAGAGAGGACCTGGCAATGGCGCGCAAGAAGAGACGGAAGACAGGCGGCGGGCAGCCGGGAGCGGACGCGCCAGCGCCCGCCCCGGCGCCCGCCCTTATGGGTCCGCAACCTTCTAACAGAGGACCCCAGAAATACATGGGAGATGAGACAGGGCCATGCCGTGTCCTACGGTGGGCTGTGGACTCGTTGGACCTGTCCTATGGGGGAGCAATATCGGATGGGATGCTGGATCGCCTGGAAAGCCTCAAGGAGTCCGCCAAATCGGAAAACGAGGCAGAGCAGGCGGTAGCTCAAATCACCATTGGGAACCACCTGTTCGCCGTAGCTGGTCATGGTGCGGGCCGGTTCCGGTTCGTATTGACGGACGAGCGTTTCTTTCTCTGCGTCAGCAAGGGCAACAAGCTCCCTCTCGCCTACGGGCAGATATCGAGCGAATACCTGACCTCCGTAGGGGTCGAGGCTGCCGCCGAGGATTTGCGGTTCGTGGTCAGTAGCCTGGGGCGTGTGGACGGCGACGAGCGGGTAAGCCGTGTGGACCCCTGCATAGACCTGGTGCCGTCAATGCCCGTGGACGTTGGAGACGTTAGGCGGTGGGTCACTCGGGCACGAAAGAAAGCGGCCTGGTGGACCGTAGGGGATCGGTTCTCGGGCTGGCGGATCGGGATAGGGGGTGCAGTCCAGAGCCGGTTCTACGACAAGGTTCTCGAAATTGAAGAAGAGAGCCACAAGACTTACCTTTTCGACCTGTGGGCGGCGCGTGGTCGGAAGGCTGAGGACCCGGTATGGCGTCAGGAATTCCAGATCAAGCGGGCCGCGTTGAAGGAACTTGGCATCAGTTCTGTCGCCCAGCTGCAGAGCAAGCTCGGCGGGCTGATGCAATACCTCACGCAGGATTGGCTGCGGCTGGCTGTCGTCCAGGAATCGGACGGCAATCGGTCCAGGTGGGCCAATGATCCGTTCTGGGATGTCGTCCAGAGAGTCAATTGGTCTGATTTACCTCAACCGACATTGAAACGCGTTCGCTCAAGCGGTCTTCCTCAGGACCAGCAAATCTTTACCGCGTTTCCGGGATATATCGCGTCGTTCATGGCGCGAGAAGCGTATCCAATGGTGAAGCAGCGGTAATAGCA
>CAZPNH010000028.1:0-10101 GCA_964587635.1 uncultured Bordetella sp. | reverse complement strand
GACGTTCACCACCGCGCCGGCGCCGCTCGCCGCGAGCGCGGCCGCGCAGGCGCGCGCCATCTGGAAGGGCCCGACCACGTTGGTGCGGTAGATGCGCAGGAAATCGTCCGACGCCAGCCCGTCCAAGTCGGCGTGTTTGACGAACTTCGTCGTGCCGGCGTTGTTCACCAGCGCGTCCAGCCGGCCCCACTTGTCGAGCGCCGCCTGCAGCAGCTTGCGGCACTGCGCGTCGTCCGAGACGTCGGCCTGCACGAGGATGGCCTCCTTGCATTTGGCGGCGACCTTTTTCGCCTCCGCCTCGTTTTTTGAGTAGTTGATGACGACTTTCCAGCCGCGCTTCGACAGCTCGATGGCGGTTGCGGCGCCGATGCCTGTTGCGGAACCAGTAACGATTGCGACTTTGCTCATACGGTAGCCACCGGGGTTGCGGGTGAACCTACGGCGCCCGGCAGCCGGAGCGGCGGGGCGGTGAGGAGGAAACGGTTGCGCTTATGTTCACGCAGCCAGTTGGAGAGCTTCGTGAAGTACCACAGCTCGCCGAGATGGATGCCGTTCTTGAACAGGCAATGCTCGTGCAGCGGCAGCATGGCGTGCGAGGTGGGCTTGAACGGCGTGGTGGAAAACAGCTCCACCGCGTAGTTGTCGGCGGCGAGCACCGAGAGGCCCGAGTCGGAAATCCACTGGAGCAGCTTCTCGTCGCGCCCGTCCAGGCCGGTGCAGGTGTGGTGCAGCGCCTCGGGCGTCGGGTTCTTCTTGAACTCCAGGAGCATTTCCGCGAAGCCGGTGTGCAGGCAGACGATGTCGCCGCGCTCGACTTCGACCTTGTCTTTTTCCATCACCGTCATCAGTTCGCCGTAGCCCACCGCGTGGCGCTTTCTTCCAAAATGCGCGTGCAGGTCGATCATGACGCCGCGCCCTTGCGCGCCGTGCTCGGCCAGGTTCTGGATGCCGAGCGCCTCGGCACGCGTGCCCTCGTAGAGGTTCCAGGATTCGGCCTTGGGGTTCGCCGGGGCCGGCTTGATGTGTTCCCCCGCGCGAAAGCCGTTGTAAAAGACCGGCTCCGGCGCGCCGTCGCCGTCGGCGTCGAACAGGCTGCCGACGTGCGCGAACGAGTCCCACTGCGTCGAGTACTGCAGCGTGAGCAGCACCAGGTCGTCGCAGACCACGTCGGTCTGCATCGGGTTGTCCTGCCGCACTTCGTAGGCGAAATTCTGCCTGCCGTTGCGGTGCGTGGCGGCGATGCGCGGCGGGTGGCGCCGCGGGTTGAGCCCGTTGCCGCCCGGATAGTCGAGCGGCAGCGACAGGACGAACGTAATGCCCTCCTTCACTTCGGCCACGCCCTGCAGCACCTTGTCGCGCGTGACGTAGTTCATGCGCCCGCGCTGGTCGTCCGGGCCGAACTCGCCCCAGTTGGAGCCGGGCGGCTTCTGTTTCCACCGCGGGTTCACTAGAAATAGTGCCTTCCGATGGATTCGGCGACGCACACCGGCTTGTCGCTGCCCTCGCGCTCGATGCTGACGCTCCACGTGGTCTGCACGCCGTTGCCTTCGATCTTTTCGTACTTGGCGAGCACGAAGCGGCCGCGGATTTTCGCGCCCGCCGGCACCGGCGCGGTGAAGCGCACCTTGTTGAGGCCGTAGTTGACGCCCATCTTGCGGTCGGAGAATTCGAAGGTGGACTCGGACAGCTTGGGCAGCATCGACAGCGTGAGGAAGCCGTGCGCGATGGTGCCGCCGAACGGCGACTGCTTCTCGCGCTCCGGGTCGACGTGGATCCACTGGAAATCCCCGGTGGCCTTGGCGAAGAGGTCGATGCGCTCCTGGAGGATTTCCACCCAGGGCGAAACGCCGACCTCCTGGCCGACCTTCGATTCGAGGTCCCGCAACCCGATTGCCGTTTTAGCCATGATGAGGTCCCGATTCTAGTCAGCCGGCGCCGCGACGAACTTCTCTATTTCGCTGCAGACGAGGTCCGGCCTCTCGTGCACGATCCAGTGGGTGGCGCCCGGCGCGCGCACGACTTTCAGGTGCGGCACGCACAGGCCGAGCCCGTCGAGCAGGCCGGGCAGCAGCGCGGTGTCGCGCTCGCCCCAGATCACCAGCGTCGGCACGCGCACCATGAAATCCTTCAGCTCCAGCTTGAGCTTGAGGGCGCCCGGATCGCCGGCCGTCGGCGGATACAGCGGCGAGGCGCGGTAGTAGTTCAGGCCGCCGGTGAGCGCGCCGGGCTGCGACCAGGCCGCGACCAGTTCCGCCTGCCAGGCTTCGCCGAGCTTGGTGAACGCGGAGAGCAGCCGCGCGTAGCCGTTTTCCGACAGCACGCGCTCGGCCTTGGGCAGGCGGAACACATTCATGTATTCGCTCGCCTTCTGCTGCGCCGGGTTGCTCGTGAGCTCGCGCCAGAACAGGTAGGGATGCGGCGAATTGATCATCACCAGCCGCTCCAGCCGGTCGGGATGGCCGATCGCCGCGCCCCAGGCCACCGCGCCGCCCCAGTCGTGCGCCACCAGCACGAATTTGTTCCTGCTGTAATGCGCCCCCAGCGCCAGCAGATCGGCGATCAGGTATTTCGCCTTGTAGGCTTCCACGTCCTCGGGCTTGTCGGACAGGTTGTAGCCGCGCAGGTCCGGCGCGACGCACAGCCAGCCGCGCGCGGCGAAATATTCCATCGGCTGGCGCCACGCCGCCCAGAATTCCGGGAAGCCGTGCAGGAACAGCATGAGCGGGCGCCCGGCCTCTCCCGCCACCGCGCAATGCAGCTTCACGCCGCCGCTGTCGACGGTCTCATGGCGGATGTCAGTTTTCAGAACGCTCTCCCTTGGAGATTTTCTCGACCAGCATCTGCAATTCGCCGCGGCGCGCGGCGGCGCCCGCCGGATCGAGCTTGTCCATCTGGTCGGCGATCCCGGCGTAGGCTTCGACCAGCTTCTGCAGCGCCGGTCCCGAGCGCGCCACTCCGCCCTGCGCGGCAAGCGCGGGAATCTGCTGCAGCAGCGCCTTGCGGCGCGCTTCCAGCGATTCCATCGCCCGGCTGCTCTCCCCCTCCTTGTCCGCCGGCCCCTGCCGCGACGCGTTGTCGCGCGCCGGGATCACTTCGACTTTCGGGCCGTGGCGCTGCGTCGCCGCGTCGCCGTACCAGGGCGGCGGATAGCTGGAGAACTTGACCGAGCCGCTTTCCGGGTCGACCCAGCGGTAGAGATCCGCGGCCGCGGGGCCGGCGCGCAACAGCAGCAGCACGACGAATGCAGACAGCAACCGCATCATTGCTCCTTGACGAGGCAATCGCGCGCGCCCGCGGCGACGGCGGCGGCGATGCCGTGGCGCACTTCCGGATCGCGCATTCTGCCGTCTTCGCCGCGATTGACGATCACGCCCGCCTCCACCAGCACCGAAGCCATGCCGGCGGTATGGGCCACCGCCAGGTTGTCATAGTAGTGCACGCCGTTCGCCTCGTCGGCAAAGGGCCGCGATTCGCCCAGCACCGGATCGGCATGGTAGCGCGACGGCACCAGGCCGGCTGCGCGCAGCCTGGCGCCGATGGCGCTCGCGCAGGCCAGGCTTTTTTGCGCCTCGGGGTTGCGCTTCGAGATGAAGAGCGAAAAGCCGGAGAATCTGTCCGCCTGCGGCAGCAGCCGCTCCTGCACCGAATCGTGGTGGATGGAGACGAACAGGTCGGCGCCCTTCGCGTCGCGCGTGCGGTGGTGCAGCACCGCGTAGTCGCCCTTTTCGCCGATCAGGCGGGTCTGCAGTTGAAGTTTTTCCAATTCTGCTTTTACGTCGAGAGCGAGGGCAAGGTTGTATTCAAACTCCGGCTTGCCGCTCGCCGAAATCACTCCCGGCTCGGCGGCGTAGTGGCCCACGTCCACCGCGACCAGGGCCGCTACCAGGACGCTAGAAACGCGAGAAGTCAGGCTTGCGCTTCTCGAAGAACGCGGTCATCGCCTCTTTCGCCTCGCCCGATTGCAGGCGCTCGGCGAAGATGCGGCCCTCCTCGTCCATCTGCGAGGCGATGGCCTTGCCGAGCTGGCGCTTCATGAGCTGCTTGGTGAGGCGCACCGAGGCCGGCGGCAGCGCGGCGACGGCAAGCGCGGCCTGGCGCGCGTGTTCGAGGAGCTTCTCCCCGGGCACGATTTCAGTGACGAATCCCGCCGCGAGCGCCTTTTCAGCAGTGAACGGCTGGCCGAGAAGCAGCAGTTCCGCCGCGCGCTGGTAGCCCGCGATCATCGGCAGCAGGAGGCTCGATGCGGCTTCGGGCACGAGACCCAGGGGCACGAAGGGCATCTGGAAGCGCGCGTTGGGCGAGGCGTACACCAGATCGCAATGCAGCAGCAGCGTGGTGCCGACGCCGACCGCCGGCCCGCCGACCGCGGCGATGAGCGGCTTGACCACCTTCGGCAGCCCGCTGATGAAATCGAACGAGGCCGCGGGGCCCGAATGCGGCGGCCGCTCGAGAAAATCCTTGAGGTCGTTGCCGGCGGTAAAGCAGTCGCGCGTGCCGTGGATCAGGATGGCGCGCACCTGCGCGTCGGCGTCCGCGGCGACCATCGCCTGCGACATCGCGCGGTACATGTCCTGCGTGAGCGCGTTCTTCCGGTCGGTGCGCGCGATCTCGATGCTGAGCACCCGGTCCCGGGTTTCGGTCTTGATCATGTCGGGAGTTTGTACTCCTTCATCTGCTGGCGCAGCGTGAGCTTGGACAGCTTGCCGGTGGCGGTGTGCGGCAGCTCCGCCACGAACACCACGTCCTCGGGCATCCACCACTTGGCGATTTTGCCCTCGTAGAACTTGAGCAGGTCGGCCTTGCTCACTTCCTGGCCCGCCTTCTTCACCACCACCACGATCGGGCGCTCGTCCCATTTCGGGTGCTTGACGCCGATCACCGCCGCCTCCTGCACCGCCGGGTGCGCGATGGCGATGTTCTCCAGGTCGATGGAGCTGATCCACTCGCCGCCCGACTTGATCACGTCCTTCGAGCGGTCGGTGATCTGCACGTATCCATCGGGGTCGATGGTGACGACATCGCCCGTCGGAAACCAGCCGTCGCGCAGCGGATCCCCGCCTTCCGCCTTGAAGTAACCCTTGACCACCCACGGCCCCCGCACCTGCAGGTCGCCGAAGGCCTTGCCGTCGTGCGGCAGCTCGTCGCCGTCCTCGCCGACGATGCGCGTGTCCACGCCGAAGATCACGCGGCCGACCTTGTTCTGCAGCGCGCAGCGTTCTTCCTTGCTGGCTTTCGCGTGCTTCGCCTTGAAGGTGCAGACGGTGCCGAGCGGGCTCATCTCGGTCATGCCCCAGGCGTGCAGCACCTGCACGCCGTATTCCTCCTGGAAGGTGCGGATCATCGCCGGCGGCGCCGCCGAGCCGCCGATCACCACGCCCCTGAGCGTGGAGAATTTGAGCTTCTGCTCCTTCATGTAGTTGAGCAGGCCGAGCCACACCGTCGGCACGCCCGCCGACATGGTCACGCCTTCGGTTTCGAACAGCGTATGCAGGCTCTTGCCGTCCAGGTGCTGGGCGGGAAACACCAGCTTGGCGCCGGTGAGCGCGCAGGAATACGGCAGGCCCCAGGCGTTGACGTGGAACATCGGCACCACCGGCAGTATCACGTCGCGCGCCGAGAGGTTCAGCGCGTCGGGCAGGCACGCGGCGTAGGCGTGCAGCATGGTCGAGCGGTGGCTGTAGAGCGCGCCCTTCGGGTTGCCCGTGGTGCCGGAGGTGTAGCAGAGGCAGGCGGCGGTGCGCTCGTCGAAGGTCGGCCACTGGTAGCGGTCGTCCTGCGCTTCGAGCAGCTCCTCGTAGCAGTGCAGGTTCGGGATGCCGGCCTTGGGCATGGTCGCGCGGCCCGTCATGGCCACGAAGGCCTTCACCGATTTCAGCTGCGGCGCGAGCTTTTCCACCAGCGGCGCGAGGTTGACGTCGAAGAACAGGACCCGGTCCTCGGCGTGGTTGGCGATGTAGGTGATCTGCTCGGGGAACAGGCGCGGATTGATGGTATGGATCACGCCGCCCGAGCCCGCGGTGGCGTAGTAGATCTCGAAGTGCCGGTAGCTGTTCCAGGCGAGCGTCGCCACCCGGTCGTTCATCTGCACGCCGAGCGCGCCCAGCGCCCTGGCCAGGCGCCGCGCGCGGCGGTGCGCCTCGCGGTAGTTGTAACGGTGGATGCCGCCGTCCTCGACCGTCTTGGTGACGATTTCGGTGTCGCCGTGGTGGCGGTCCGCGTGCCGCAGCAGGTCGCTGATCAGCAGCGGCTGGTCCATCATCAAGCCGAGCATGGATTTCCTCCTCCTGAGCCTGTGAAACTACTCTGCGGCGAGCGCGCCGGTCAAGCCTTCCTGACGTGCTCCTTGACCCCCACGACACCCTTCAATACCATCGCGGGTTCTCATAGGAGGAGAAACCATGCTTCAGCATATTGTCAGGACGGTGGCCCTTGCCGCCGCCTTCGCCGCCTGCGGCGCCCAGGCCCAGACCGTCAAGATCGCTTTCATCGACCCGCTCTCGGGCCTCATGGCCCCGGTCGGCCAGAACCAGCTGCACAGCTGGCAATACATCGCGGACATCGCCAACCAGAAGAACTGGGCGGGCGGCCCGAAGTTCGAGATCGTCGGTTTCGACAACAAGCTCTCGCCGCAGGAATCGCTCACCGTGCTCAAGCAGGCGATCGACCAGGGTATCCGCTACATCATCCAGGGCAACGGCTCCTCGGTCGGCCTCGCGCTGCAGGACGCGGTGCAGAAGCACAACGAGCGCAACCCGGGCAAGGAAATCATCTACCTGAACTACGCCGCGGTGGACCCGGACATGACCAACAGCAAGTGCACCTACTGGCATTTCCGGCTCGACGCCAATTCCGACATGAAGATGGAGGCGCTTACCTCGTTCCTGGCGAAAGACAAGAGCATCAAGAACGTCTACCTGCTCAACCAGAACTACTCGTTCGGCCAGGCCGTCGCGCGCGCCGCCAAGGAGTACCTGGCGCGCAAGCGTCCCGACATCAAGATCGTCGGCGAGGACCTGCACCCGCTCGCGCAGATCAAGGACTTCGCGCCCTACGTCTCCAAGATCAAGGCCGCCGGCGCAGACACGGTGATCACCGGCAACTGGGGCAGTGACCTCGCGCTGCTGATCAAGGCCGCCAAGGACGCGGGCCTGAACGCCAACTTCTACACCTACTATGCCGCCACCACCGGCGTGCCGACGGCGATGGGCGCGGCGGGCGAGGACAAGGTGAGGTACGTCGGCTACTGGAACGTCAACAACGAGAAGTTCGTCGGCGCCGACGTGGCCATGGGCTACCTGAAGAAGTACAACGACGATTACTACACCATGGCGACCTATACGGGCATCGCGATGCTGGCGAAGGCGTTCAAGGAAACCAAGTCCACCGACCCGGTGAAGGTGGCCGCGGCGCTCGAGGGCATGAAGGTGATGAGCCTGAACGGCGAGGTGGAGATGCGCAAGACCGACCACCAGGCGCTGCAGCCGCTGTACATCGCCAAGTGGGTCAAGCTGAACGGCAAGGACGTCAAGTACGACCAGGAGAAAACCGGCTACGGCTGGAAGACCGAGGCGCTGCTCGACACCTACGTCGCGACGCAGCCCACCTCCTGCCAGATGCAGCGGCCCAAGTGACCGCGCGGTAGGTCAAAAAAGGGCCGGGCGAAAACCCGGTCTTTTTTTATGGAATTTTTCGTCATCTCACTGTTGAACGGCGTCTCCTACGGGCTGCTGCTGTTCATGCTGTCCTCGGGACTGACGCTGATCTTCAGCATGATGGGCGTGCTCAATTTTGCGCACGCCAGCTTCTACATGCTGGGCGCCTACTTCGCGTACTCGGTCGGCCTCAAGGTCGGATTCTTCCCGGCGCTGTTCCTCGCGCCGCTGCTGGCCGGCCTGGTCGGCGCGCTGGTCGAGCGCTACGGCCTGCGCAAGGTGCACCGCTACGGCCACGTGCCGGAACTGCTGTTCACCTTCGGCCTCGCCTACCTGATCGAGGAATCGGTGAAGGTGGTGTGGGGCCTCGCCGCGGTGCCCTACCGCGTGCCGGAAATCCTCGACGGGCCGCTGTTCACGCTGTATTCGACGTCGTTTCCGAAGCTGCGCGGCTTCATGATGCTGGTCGCGCTGGTGATGCTGCTGTCGGTCTACCTGCTGCTCACGCGCACGCGCATCGGCCTCGTCATCCAGGCGTCGCTGTCGCATCCGCAGACGGTGGAGGCGCTCGGCCACAACGTGCCGCGCGTGTTCATGCTGGTGTTCGGCGGCGGCTGCGCGCTGGCGGGCCTCGCGGGCGTGATCGGCGGCGTCGCCTTCATCACCGAGCCCTCGATGGCGGCCTCGGTGGGCCCGATCGTGTTCGTGGTGGCGGTGGTGGGCGGCATGGGCTCGCTCGCGGGCGCCTTCCTCGCGTCGATCCTCATCGGCATCCTGCAGACTTTCGCGATCGCGCTCGACTGGTCGCTCGCCGGCATGCTGGCCACGGTCGGCATCCACGTGACCGAGCACACCTTCCTCTATTCGCTGTGGAAACTGCAGTTGTCGCAGGTGGCGCCGGTGCTGCCCTACCTGCTGCTGGTGCTGATGCTGATCTTCCGGCCCAAGGGCCTGCTCGGCACGCGGGCCGATTGAAGGAAGACCCGTGCGCTATCAGCCTGTCAATCTCATGCGGTGGATCCTGTGGGGCACCGCGGCCGTGCTGATGGCGGTGCTGCCGCTCATCTTCACGCAGGGCTTCGCCATCACGCTGATGTCGCAGATGGGCGTGGCGATCATCTTCACGCTGTCCTACAACATGCTGCTCGGCCAGAGCGGCATGCTGTCCTTCGGCCACGCGGTGTACTCGGGCCTGGGCGCCTACATCGCGGTGCACGCGCTCAACATGGCATCCAGGGGCCAGCTGTGGATGCCGGTGTCGCTGCTGCCGCTCGTCGGCGGGCTGGCGGGCGCGCTGTTCGGCGTGATTTTTGGTTATGTGACCACCAAGCGCGCCGGCACCACCTTCGCCATGATCACGCTGGGCATCGGCGAGCTCGTCTTCTCCTGCTCGCTCATGTTCCCGGACTTCTTCGGCGGCGAAGGCGGCATCACCACCAACCGCGTGTTCGGCAAGCCCTTCCTCGGGCTCACCTTCGGCCCCGCGGTGCAGGTGTACTACCTGATCGCGCTGTGGTGCCTCGCCTCGATGGCGCTGATGTACGCCTGGTCGCACACGCCGCTCGGGCGCATGGCCAACGCGGTGCGCGACAACCCCGAGCGCGCCGAGTTCGTCGGCTACGACACGCAGAAGGTGCGCTGGCTGACGCTCATCATCTCGGCCTTCTTCGCCGGCATCGCCGGCGCGCTCGGCTGCATCAACTTCGAGATCGTCACCGCGGAGAACGTCAGCGCCATCCGCTCCGGCGGCGTGCTGCTCGCCGCCTTCATCGGCGGCGTCGGCTTTTTCTTCGGGCCGATCATCGGCGCCTGCGTGTTCGTCTATTTCGTGGTGGCGCTGTCGGACCACACCAAGGCCTGGCTGCTGTACCTGGGCCTGTTCTTCATGCTCACGGTGATGTTCGCGCCCGGCGGCATCGCCAGCCTCATCATGATGCAGCTGCCGGTGATCGCACGGAAGCGCTTCGGCGAGCTCGTGCCGCACTACGCCGGGACCGGCGCGGCGGGCCTGCTGGTGCTGGCCGCGCTCATCCTCACGGTGGAGATGACCTACAAGGTGTCGGTGGACAGCGCCAACGGCACCCTGATGAAGCTGTTCGGCGTCGAGTTCGACGCCGCGAGCGCGCTGCCCTGGGCCGTGGCGGGCGGCCTGTGGCTGGTGGGCGGCTGGCTGTTCCACCTGGCGCGCGTGCGCCTGGCGCGCACCTGGGGCGACATCCAGGCCGAAATCGCGGGAGCGCGCACGTGAACGGGGACAAAACCGCGCTCGAGCTGTCGGCCGTGCGCAAGTCCTTCGGCAAAACGGAGATCATCCGCGGCGTGGACCTCGCCATCCCGCGCGGCGAGCGCCACGCCATCATTGGCCCGAACGGCGCCGGCAAATCCACCCTGTTCAACCTCATCAGCGGCCGTTTCCCGGTGAGTTCCGGCGCCATCTCCCTAGATCGGA
>CAZPNH010000027.1:0-10357 GCA_964587635.1 uncultured Bordetella sp. | reverse complement strand
CGGTCGGCGGCGCCGGTTACGAGGCCTCGGGACATCCGCTGCCGCCGCAGACGCTGGCGCTGGCGAAGCAGGCCGACGCCATTCTGTTCGGCTCGGTCGGCGATCCGAAATACGACAACCTGGAATCCTCCAAGCGCCCGGAGCGGGCGATTCTCGGCCTCAGGAAGGAGCTCGCGCTGTTCGCCAACCTGCGGCCGGCGCAGGTGTACGCGGAACTCGCGGATGCATCTTCGCTACGCCCGGAAGTGGTTGCCGGGCTCGACATCCTCATCGTGCGCGAACTGACCGGCGACATCTATTTCGGCCAGCCGAAAGGCATTCGCCTGCACGAGTCGGGCGGCCGCGAAGGCTTCGACACCATGCGCTATACGGAAGCGGAGATCCGCCGCATAGCGCGCGTCGCCTTCGACGCGGCTCGCAAGCGCGGGAAGAAAGTCTGCTCGGTGGACAAGGCGAACGTGCTGGAAACGTCGCGCCTGTGGCGCGAAGTGGTCGCGACGGAGGCAAAAAGCTACCCCGACATCGAGCTGTCCCACATGTACGTGGACAACTGCGCCATGCAGCTGGTGCGCAATCCCAAGCAGTTCGACGTGATCGTCACCGGCAACATGTTCGGCGACATCCTGTCCGACGAAGCGTCCATGCTGACCGGCTCGATCGGCATGCTGCCCTCGGCGTCGCTGGACGCGAACAGCAAGGGGCTCTACGAACCGATCCACGGTTCGGCGCCCGACATCGCCGGCAAGGGCGTGGCCAATCCGCTCGCCACGATCCTGTCGGCGGCGCTCATGCTGCGCCATTCCCTGAACCAGGCGGCCGCCGCAGAGCGTCTCGAGCGCGCGGTGAAACAGACGCTGCGCGACGGTTACCGCACCGCCGACATATATACTGCGGGCATGAGGAAGGTAGGCACTGCGGAAATGGCATCCGCGGTCGCGGAACGGCTGTAGAACAGGAATGCGGTCATGTTGAGAGTCGGCATCGTCGGTTGGCGCGGCATGGTGGGTTCGGTACTCGTGCAGAGAATGCGCGAGGAAAAGGACTTCGACCACGTCGAGCCGGTGTTCTTCTCCACCTCGCAGGCGGGCGGCAAGGGCCCGGACATCGGCAGGGACACGCCGCCGGTGGCGAACGCGATGGACGTCGAGGCGCTGCGTCCGCTGCCGGTGATTATTTCCTGCCAGGGCGGCGACTACACCAACGAGGTCTATCCGAAGCTGCGCGCCGCGGGCTGGCAGGGCTACTGGATCGACGCGGCGAGCGCGCTGCGCATGAACGACGGCGCGGTGATCATCCTCGATCCGGTCAACATGGCGACCATCGAGGATGGCCTGTCGGCGGGAAAAAGAGACTACATCGGCGGCAATTGCACGGTGAGCCTGATGCTGATGGGGCTCGCGGGCCTGCTGCAGCGCGATCTGGTGGAATGGATGACCTGCATGACGTACCAGGCGGCCTCCGGCGGCGGCGCCGCGCAGATGCGCGAACTCGTGCAGCAGATGGGACACCTGGGCGAGGTCGCCCGGCCCGCCATCGACGATCCGGCGGCAACCGCACTCGATATCGACCGCCGCGTTACCGCGGCGCTGCGCAATGGCGCCATGCCGAAGAGCGAGATCGGCTACCCGCTGGCGGCGAGCCTGCTGCCCTGGATCGACAAGGATCTGGGCAACGGCCAGAGCCGGGAGGAATGGAAGGCCCAGGCCGAGGGCAACAAGATTCTCGGCCGCAGCGAGCGGCCGATCCCGATCGACGGCATTTGCGTGCGCGTCGGCGCCATGCGCTGCCACAGCCAGGCGCTGACCATCAAACTGAAGAGGGACGTACCGCTGGGCGAAATCGAAGGCATGCTCGCCGAGGCGCACGACTGGGTGAAGGTGATCCCGAACCGGCGCGAGGAATCGCTGGCGGAGCTGACCCCGGCCGCGGTTACCGGCAAGCTGTCGGTGCCGATCGGGCGGTTGCGCAAAATGCCGATGGGCGGCGAATACCTGGCCGCGTTTACTGTTGGCGACCAGTTGTTGTGGGGCGCCGCGGAACCGTTGCGCCGGATGGTGCGGATTTTGCTCGATTCGGGGGTGCATTAAGCGTTCGGGCAGCGAGGCAAATTTCCTTGCCGTCCAAGGCGCTATCGCGTCAAATTCAAGAAGGCCTCTCAGGTTGCAGGCCTAACGCCATGATGTTATTGTAGTCAGTCCCAGAAGAACGACTCAGGGTGCGCTCAGTGGGTAAAACAGTCACCGGTATTCGTATTGCCTTGGCGGCGTTGCTTTGCGCGCCGCTCATGGCCTATTCGGCAGGGCTCGGCAGACTCACGGTCAACTCCGCTCTGGGCCAGCCCCTCAATGCCGAAATTGAAATCACTTCGCTGCAATCCGGTGAGGAAGATTCCGTCACGGCGCGGCTCGCCCCGGTGGAAGCGTTCCGCCAGGCCGGGCTCGAGCTCAGCCCGGCGCTGGTCAGCCTGCAGTTTGCGATCGACAAGCGGGGCGCCAAGCCGGTCATCCGCCTGACCACCTCGGTTCCGGTCAACGAGCCGTTCCTCGACATCCTGATCGAATTGCAATGGGCGACGGGACGGCTGGTGCGCGAATACACTTTCCTGCTCGACCCGATCGAATACCGTAATCCACCGGCGGCGGCGCCTGCGCGGGCAGTGAAACCGGCGCCGGCGGCCGAGCCCGCCAAGCCGGCCCCGGCTGCGGCACCGCGCAGCGAGGCGCGGCCGATTCCCGCCGCTCCAGCGGCGACGTCCGCGAAGCAGGAACAGGTCAATAAAGGCGACACGCTTGGCGCGATCGCACGCAGGAACAAGCCCGACGGCGTGACGCTGAACCAGATGCTGATGGCGCTTTACCGTGCCAACCAGGACGCGTTCATCCGCGGCAACATCAACCTGATTCGTGCGGGACGCATCCTGAACGTTCCCGACCGCGAGGCGGTTGCGGCGATCAATGCGGCGGAGGCCAGCCAGCAGGTGCAGTCGCAAATGGCCGATTTCGCCGACTACAGGCAAAAGCTCGGCGCGGCGGTGGCAGCCGCGCCTGCGGCGCCAGCCCGCGAACGCGAGGTGTCCGGCCGCATCACGGCGAAACCCGAAGCGCCGGCGCCTGCCGAACAGAAAGACCAGTTGAAGCTCTCCAAGGCGGATACCGCCAAGCCCGGTTCGCCCGCCTCGAAGGCGGCGCGCGAGGACGACAAGGTGGCGCGCGATCGCGCGCTCAAGGAATCGCAGTCGCGCGTTGGCGACCTGGAAAAGAACGTCGCCGACCTGCAGAAGCTGGTCGAGATGAAGAGCCAGCAGCTGGCTGAACTGGAGAAGAAGGCGGCCACGAAGCCTGCTGCGCCGGCGCCGGTTGCCCCTGCGGCCCCCGCTGCGCCGGCGCCCGCCGTCAAGGCGGCGGAACCCGCGAAGCCGGCCTAGGCGCCGAAGGCCGCCGCCGAAGCGACCAAGCCCGCGGCGGAAGCGCCGAAAGAAGCGGCGAAGGAAGCGCCCAAGGAAGAAGCGAAGGAAGCCCCCAAGGAAGCCCCGAAAGAGGCGTCCAAGGCTGCCGAAGCCCCGAAGGCCAAGCCCAAGGCCTCGCCGAAGCCGGCCGAATCGAACCCGCTCGACGACGTTACGGCTTTCCTGACCGATCCCGTATCGGGCGGCGGACTGGCCGCCGTGCTGCTGCTGCTCGGCGGCTACGGGTACTGGGCGTGGCGCCGCAAGAAAGCCGCGCAGACCAAGTTCCAGGACAGTGTGCTTGGCGCGGCCACCGGGCCGGGCGCTTCGTCGGTGTTCAACGCGGCCGCGCAGCCGGGCCCGGATACCCCGCCGCCGCCGCAGGCGGCCGCCGCGGACGTGTCGGAAGCCTCGGTCAGCGGCGTCAGCGTCGGTGGCGGTGAAAGCGACGAGGTCGACCCGATCGCCGAAGCCGACGTCTACATGGCGTACGGGCGCGACGCGCAGGCCGAGGAAATTCTGAAGGAAGCGCTCGGCAAGGACGCGAACCGCGTCGCGGTGCACGCGAAGCTGCTTGAAATATATGCCAACCGCAAGGATGCCAAGTCGTTCGAGCAGACCGCGCTCAAGGTGAAGAGCCTGACCAGCGGCGCCGGCCCGGAATGGGACAAGGCGATGGCGCTTGGCCACGGCATCGATCCGGACAACGGCCTGTACGGCAGCGGCGGCGCGGCCCCCGAGGCGGCGGCGCCCGCGGCAGCCCCGGCGGCGGCGGCCCCGACGCTCGATTTCGACATCGGCGGCGGTGGCGGCGAATCGGCGGGTGCGGAGGCCAAGGCGGACAGCGCGCTCGACTTCGATCTCGGCGCCACGGCGGCGATTCCGAAGAGCGACTTCGCCAAGGGCGGCACGCTGATCATCGACAGCAAGGACGTCAAGCCCGCGAGCAGCGCGCTCGATTTCGATCTCGGCGGCGCGACCGACGACGACGACGGCGAGAAGACCATGCTGCTTCCGCCGCGGAAGAAGGCGGCCGAGGCCCCCGCGGCGCCGGCCCCCAGCGTCGATCCGGACGCGACGGTGGCCATGGATTTCGACCTCAACCTCGATCTCGGCGGCGACAAGGCGGAGCCCGCCAAGCCGGCGGATGCGCCTCTCGACCTGGGCGGACTGAGCCTGGACCTGGGAACGCCCGGCGATTCCGGCGGCGGCAGCAGCGACCCGAAATGGCAGGAAGTCGCCACCAAGCTCGATCTCGCCAAGGCCTACCAGGAGATGGGTGACAAGGACGGGGCGCGGGAACTGCTCAATGAAGTGGTGAAGGAAGGCGACGCGGCGCAGAAGGGCCAGGCCCAGCAGATGCTTTCGGGCCTGGGCTGATCGCGGCGCGCATCGACCTGCGATCCCGCTCGGCAAGCCGCGGCGCGCAAGCGACCGCGGCTTTTTCATTATGGCAACCAGAATCGCACTCGGAATCGAATACGACGGCAGCCGTTTTCTGGGCTGGCAGACGCAGCCGGGCGGCGGCGCGGTGCAGGACGCGCTCGAAGCGGCGCTGTCCGGCATCGCGGATGCGCCGGTGCGCGTGACCTGCGCGGGCCGCACCGATCGCGGCGTGCACGCGCGCGCGCAGGTGGTCCATTTCGACACCAGCGCCGAGCGGCCGGACTCGGCCTGGGTGCGTGGCGTGAACGCGATGCTGCCCGAGGCGATGGCGGTGCTCTGGTCGCAGCGCGTCCCGCCGGATTTCCATGCGCGCTACTCGGCGCGCTCGCGCACCTACCGCTACGTGCTGATCAACCGGCCGGTACGCCCGGCGCTCGCCGCGCGCTATGCGGGCTGGCATCACGCACCGCTCGACATCGAGGCCATGCGCGAGGCCGCCGCGCATCTGCTCGGAGAGCACGATTTCTCGGCCTTTCGCGCGGCGGAGTGCCAGGCGAAAAGCCCGGTGCGCACGCTGCATTCGATCACCATTGAGCGCGAGGGCGAGCGCATCGAGTTCCGTCTGCGCGCCAACGCCTGGCTGCAGCACATGGTGCGCAATATCGTCGGCACGCTGGTGTACGTCGGCAAGGGCAATCATCCGCCGCAGTGGGCGAAGCAGCTGCTGGAATCGCGCGAGCGTGCGCGTGCCGCGCCCACCTTCGGCCCCGAAGGCCTGCATCTGGAGGCCGTGGAATACGAGCCGCGCTGGGGCATTCCATGAGAACGCGCGTCAAGATCTGCGGCATCACCCGCAGCGAGGACGCGCAGGCCGCGGCGCGCGCCGGCGCCGACGCCATCGGCCTGGTGTTCTATCCGCCGAGCCCGCGCTTCCTGAGCCTGGAATGGGCGCGGCAGCTGGCCGGCGAGGTGCCGCCGTTCGTCAGCACGGTCGCGCTGTTCGTCAATCCCGCGGCGGCAGAGGTGTATACGGTGCTCGAGCGCGTGCGGCCGGCGATGCTGCAATTCCACGGTGAAGAGGATCCGGTGTTCTGCGCGCAGTTCGGCGTGCCCTACATCAAGGCCTGCAGGGTGAGGCCGGGGGTCGATTTGCTAGAATACCTGCGCCCGTTTTCCGGCGCCGCGGGATGGCTGCTCGACAGCCACGTCGAGGAATACGGCGGGGTCGGAGAGCGCTTCGACTGGTCCCTGGTTCCGGCGGAGCGCAGCCATCCGCTGATTCTTTCGGGCGGGCTCGCGAGCAAAAACGTGGGCGAAGCGGTGCGGCGCGTGCGTCCCTGGGCGGTAGACGTGTCCAGCGGCGTGGAATCGGCCAAGGGCATCAAGGATGCGGCGAAGATCGCCGCTTTCATCACCGAGGTCAGATATGCAGATGTATGACTTGCCCGACCCGCGCGGGCACTTTGGCCCCTACGGCGGCGTATTCGTCGCCGAAACCCTGAGCCACGCGCTGGACGAATTGCGCGACGCCTACGAGCGCTGCCGCCGCGATCCCGCGTTCATGGCCGAGTTCCACTACGAGCTGAAGCACTATGTGGGCCGCCCGAGCCCGGTGTACCACGCCAGGCGCTGGTCGGCGATGCTCGGCGGCGCGCAGATTTTCCTCAAGCGCGAGGACCTGAACCACACCGGCGCGCACAAGATCAACAACACCATGGGCCAGGCGCTGCTCGCGCGCCACATGGGCAAGAAGCGCATCATCGCCGAGACCGGCGCCGGCATGCATGGCGTAGCTTCGGCCACGGTGGCGGCGCGCTTCGGCATGAAATGCGTCGTCTACATGGGCTCGGAAGACATCCACCGCCAGGCGCAGAACGTGTACCGCATGAAGCTGCTCGGTGCCGAAGTCGTCGCGGTCGAGTCGGGATCCAAAACGCTGAAAGACGCGCTCAATGAGGCGATGCGCGACTGGGTGACGAACGTGGAAGATACCTACTACATTATCGGCACGGTGGCCGGCCCGCACCCGTATCCGATGATGGTGCGCGATTTCCAGTCGGTCATCGGCGAGGAATGCAAGCTGCAGATGCCCGAGATGACCGGGCGCCAGCCGGACGCGGTGATCGCCTGCGTCGGCGGCGGCTCGAACGCCATGGGCATCTTCTATCCCTACATCGGCGACGCGAGCGTGCGCCTGATCGGCGTCGAGGCGGCGGGCGAGGGCCTGGCGACCGGCCGGCACGCGGCCTCGCTGAGCGCCGGCATGCCCGGCGTGCTGCACGGCAACCGGACCTACCTGCTGCAGGACGCCAACGGGCAGATCACCGAAACGCATTCCGTGTCCGCCGGCTTGGACTATCCAGGCGTCGGGCCGGAACACGCCTGGCTGAAGGATCAGCGCCGCGCGGAGTACGTGGCGGTGACCGATGACGAGGCGCTCAAGGCGTTCAGCGACCTGTGCCACTACGAAGGCATCATCCCGGCGCTCGAATCGGCGCACGCGGTGGCCTACGCGGTAAAAATCGCGCCGTCGATGCCGAAGGACAAGGCGCTGCTGGTCAACCTCTCCGGCCGCGGCGACAAGGACATGCAGACGGTCGCGGACCGGATGGGGATCAAGCTCTGATGTCGCGCATCGCCGGGCGCTTCGCCGAACTGAAAGCCGCCGGGCGCAAGGCGCTGATCCCGTACATCATGGCGGGCGATCCGCTGCCCGCGAGCACGGTGCCGCTGCTGCACGGCATGGTGGAGGCGGGCGGCGACATTCTCGAACTCGGCGTGCCGTTTTCCGATCCGATGGCCGACGGCCCGGCGAACCAGCGCTCATCCGAGCGCGCGCTCAAGAACGGAATCGGGCTTGCGGATGTTTTGGGCTTGGTAAGCCAATTCAGGACGAAAGACTCAAGAACGCCGGTCGTGCTGATGGGCTATGCCAACCCGATCGAGGCGATGGGCGTGGAGAAATTCGTCGCCGCGGCGAAGTCGGCGGGCGTCGACGGCGTCATCGTGGTGGACTATCCGCCGGAGGAATGCGGGCCGTTCACCGACCTGTGCGGCAAGGCCGGCATCGACTGCATTTTCCTGCTCGCGCCCACCTCCACCGATGCGCGCATCCGCGAAGTGGCGCGCGCCGGCACGGGCTACCTCTATTACGTGTCGCTCAGGGGCGTGACCGGCGTGAAATCCGCCGACGCCGCCGACGTCGCGCAGCATCTCCCCAAAATCCGCTCGGCGACCGAGCTGCCCATCGGCGTCGGCTTCGGCATCAAGGACGCCGAATCGGCCCGCGCGATTTCGAAGACCGCCGACGCCGTGATCATCGGCAGCCGCATCGTGCAGGAAATCGAGAGCGCGGGCGCGGAGCATGCCGTGGCGCGCGTCAAGGCCCTGCTCGTGCCCATCCGCGAGGCGCTGGACTCATGAGTTGGCTGCAGAAACTGCTGCCGCCGAAAATCCAGCGCGGCACGGGACCGCGCAAGCAGGTGCCGGAAGGCCTCTGGACCAAGTGCCCCGCCTGCAACGCCGTGCTGTACAGCACGGACCTTGAAAAAAACCTCAACGTCTGCCCGAAATGCGGCGACCACCAGCGCATCGGCGCGCGCGCGCGCCTGGACGGCCTGCTCGATCCCGAAGGCCGCTTCGAGATCGGCGCGGAGATCCTGCCGGTGGACAGCCTCAAGTTCAAGGACTCGAGGAAATACCCCGAGCGCCTGGAAGAGGCGCGCGCCTCCACCGGCGAAACCGACGCGCTCATCGTGTTGCAGGGCTCGATCAAGTCGCTGGGCGTGGTCTGCGCGGCCTTCGAATTCGATTTCATGGGCGGCTCGATGGGCTCGGTGGTCGGCGAGCGCTTCGTGCGCGGCGTGCGCGTCGCCATCGAGCAGAAGCTGCCCTACGTCTGCTTCACGTCCACGGGCGGCGCGCGCATGCAGGAAGGCCTGTTGTCCCTGACCCAGATGGCCAAGACCACCGCCTCGCTGACCGAACTGGCGCACCGCAAGCTGCCGTTCATCACCGTGCTGACGGATCCCACCATGGGCGGCGTCTCGGCGAGTTTTGCGATGATCGGCGACATCGTCATCGCAGAGCCCAAGGCGCTCATCGGCTTCGCCGGGCCGCGGGTTATCGAGCAGACCGTGCGCCAGAAACTGCCGGAGGGTTTCCAGCGCGCCGAGTTCCTGCTGGAGAAGGGGGCGATCGACATGATCGTGGACCGCCGGCAGATGCGCGACAAGCTGCATACGCTGCTGGCGCTGCTGCTCGGAAAGCCCTCAGACAGCAGCTCTTGATGTGACGGGACGGTCGCTCGCCGGCTGGCTCGAGTACATCGAGCGCCAGCACCCGCAGCCAATCGCGCTCGGCCTGGACCGCGTCGCCGGGGTTTTCGCCCGGCTGAAAGTCGAAATCTCCTGTCCCGTCTTTACCGTCGGCGGCACCAACGGCAAGGGATCGACCTGCGCCATGCTCGAGTCGGTGCTCGGCTTTGCCGGCTACCGCACCTGGCTCTACAGCTCGCCGCACCTGCTGCGCTACAACGAACGCGTGCGCATCGCCGGCCGCGAGGCGGAGGACGCAGCGCTGGCGGAAGCATTTGCCGCGGTCGAAGACGCGCGCGACGGCGTGCCGCTGACCTATTTCGAATTCGGCACGCTGGCCGCCTTTTTTATTTTTTCAAGACAGAACGTCGAGGCCGCGATTCTGGAAGTCGGCCTGGGCGGCCGGCTGGATGCGGTGAACATCCTCGATGCCGATTGCGCGGTGCTCACCAGCGTCGGCATCGACCACGTGGAATTTCTCGGCAATTCGCGGGAAGACATCGGCCGCGAGAAGGCCGGAATTTTCAGGCCCGGCAGGCCGGCGGTGGTGGCCGATCCGCATCCGCCCGATTCCGTATTGCAGGCGGATGCGAGGCTGCTGCTGCTCGGGCGCGATTTCGGCTATCGGCCGCAGGGGACGCAATGGTCCTACTGGGGCCCGTCCGGCAAGCGCTCGGGCCTCGCGCACCCCGCGCTGCGCGGGGTGGTGCAGTTTCGCAATGCGAGCGCGGCACTTGCGGCGCTGGACACCCTGCGCGACCGGTTGCCCGTCGCCATGCAGGATGTGCGCCGGGCGCTGGCCGAAGTCGCCTTGCCCGGACGCTTCCAGGTCCTGCCGGGACGGCCGCAGGTGGTGCTCGATGTCGCGCACAACCCGGAAGCGGCGGCCGCGCTGGCGGCGAATCTCGGCGACAGCGGCTACTCTCCCGAAACGATCGCGGTTTTCGGCATGCTGCGCGACAAGGATATCGCCGGCGTCGTGCGCGCCGTCGCGCCTCGGATCACGCGTTGGCATCTGACGTCGCTGCCGGGACCGCGCGGCGCGGACGCCGAGGAGCTTTTGGGGATTTTAGGCAGGGAAAACATAAAGGCGCCGGCGGCAAAGCATCCGACCGTCGCATCCGCGCTTGCCGCCGCAAAGAGCGAAGCGGCCGAGAATGATAAAATCGTCGTGTTCGGCTCCTTTCTCACGGTCGCCGGCGCCTATGGC
>CAZPNH010000026.1:6200-10614 GCA_964587635.1 uncultured Bordetella sp. | reverse complement strand
CTGGGGGCGCTGGACGACCTGGTGCGCGCCGGCAAGATCCGCTACATCGGCTGCTCGAATTTTTCCGGCTGGCACCTGATGAAGTCGCTCGCGGTGTCGGAGAAATACGGCCTCGCGCGCTATGTCGCCCACCAGGCCTACTACTCGCTGGTCGGGCGCGACTACGAATGGGAATTGATGCCGCTCGCCGTCGAGCAGGGCGTCGGCGCCGTGGTCTGGAGTCCGCTCGGCTGGGGACGCCTCGGCGGCAAGCTGCGGCGCGGCCAGCCGCTGCCGAAGGACAGCCGGCTACAGAGCCAGCTGGTCGTCGACAAAGGCCCGCCCGTGCCGGACGAGCACGTGTTCAAGATCGTGGATGCCATCGACGCGATCGCCAGGGAAACCGGCAAAACCAACGCGCAGATCGCGCTCAACTGGCTGCTGCAGCGCCCCTCGGTGTCCACGCTCATCATCGGCGCGCGCAACGAAGAGCAGCTGAAGCAGAACCTCGGTGCCGTGGG
Organism: uncultured Bordetella sp.; assembly: GCA_964587635.1. GTDB lineage: Bacteria > Pseudomonadota > Gammaproteobacteria > Burkholderiales > SG8-39 > RBG-16-66-20. The sequence goes on along the minus strand of CAZPNH010000026.1, from coordinate 10,114 downwards.
CTGGAAACTGACGCCGGCGCAAATCACGCAGCTGGATGCGGCGAGCGCGGTAACGCTGCCCTACCCCTACTGGCACCAGCGCGGCACCTTCGCCGACCGCAACCCCCCGCCGGTGTGACCATGACCCAGAACGAAAAGGCCATCCGCTTCAGGAACCTGCATCAGGGCCCGCGCGCGTTCGTCATCGCCAATCCTTGGGATGCGGGCTCCGCGCGCCTGCTCGCCGGACTCGGCTTCGAAGCGCTCGCGACCTCGAGCGGCGCCTCCGCCGGCATTCTCGGAAAACGCGACGGCAAAGTGACGCGCGACGAGGCGCTGGCCCAGTCCCGCGCCATCGTCGAAGCGACCGACCTGCCGGTATCGGCCGACCTGGAAAAGGGATTCGGCGACGCACCGTCGGCCGCTGCCGAAACTATCCGCCTCGCCGCCGAGGCCGGCCTGGTCGGCGGTTCCATCGAGGACGCGACCGGCGACAAGGACAAGCCGCTCTACGACATCAACCACGCCGTCGAGCGCATTGCCGCGGCGGTGCAGGCGGCGCGGGCGCTCTCCTTCCCGTTCGCGCTCACCGCGCGCTCGGAAAACTTCCTGCGCGGCAATCCGGACCTGGATGACACCATCAGGCGCCTACAGGCCTACGAGAAGGCCGGCGCCGACGTGCTGTTCGCGCCCGGCCTGCCCGACCTCGCGGCCGTGAAAACCATGTGCGCTTCGCTGTCGAAGCCTTTCAATTTCATGGTCGGCATCAAAGGCAAGTCCTTCACCGTCGCTGAACTCGAAGCCGCCGGCGTGCGGCGCATCAGCCTCGCGACCTCGCTTTATCGCGCCGCGATGAGCGGGCTGGTGGAAGCCGGCAAAGAAATAAAAGAGAGAGGCAGCTTCAGCTACCTGGACCGCGCCGTCACCACGCCGGAGCTGTATGCCCTGATGCGAAGCTAGAGATTGCGCAGTACCTGGACCGCCTGGTCCACGCGCTCCACGGCGATCACTTCGATGCCGGAAATTTTCGTCTTTGGCAAATTGGCCTTGGGCACAATCGCCTTTTCGAAGCCGAGCTTGGCGGCCTCCCGCAGGCGGTCCTGACCGCGCGGCGCGGGGCGAACCTCCCCCACAAGACCGACTTCCCCGAATACCGCGACTTTTCCCGCGATCGGACGGTCGGTCAGCGATGAAACCACGGCGAGCGTGACCGCGAGGTCCGCCGCCGGTTCGCCGATGCGCACGCCGCCCACCGCGTTCACGAATACGTCCTGCTCGAACGTCGCGATTCCGGCGTGGCGGTTCAGCACCGCGAGCAACATGGCGAGGCGGTTCTGTTCCAGGCCGACGGACAGGCGGCGCGGATTGGGCGTGTGCGCGCTGTCCACCAGCGCCTGGATTTCCACCAGCAGCGGGCGCGTGCCTTCCAGCGTGGCGAGCACGCAGGAGCCGGCGACGTTCTTTTCGTGGTGCGACAGGAACAGCGCCGACGGATTGGTGACCACGCGCAGGCCCTTGTCGGTCATGGCGAACACGCCCAGCTCGTTCACCGCGCCGAAGCGGTTCTTCACCGCGCGCACCAGGCGGAAGCTGGAATGCGGATCACCCTCGAAGTAAAGCACCGTGTCGACGATGTGCTCGAGCACGCGCGGGCCGGCGATGGCACCTTCCTTGGTGACGTGGCCGATGATGAACAGCGCGGTGCCGGTTTTCTTCGCGTGGCGCGCGAGCTGCGCCGCGCACTCGCGCACCTGCGCCACCGACCCCGGCGCCGACTGCAGCGCCTCGGACCACAGCGTCTGGATGGAATCCACCACCGCGACCTCGGGGCGCTGTGCATCCAGCGCCGCGGCGATGCGCTCGAGCTGGATTTCGGCGATGAGGTGCACGGCACGCGCATCCAGCGCCAGGCGCCGGGCCCGCATCGCCACCTGTTCGGCGGATTCCTCGCCCGAAATGTATAAAACCTTGTGCGCGGTGCCGAGCGCCGCCAGCGCCAGCAGCAGCAGCGTGGACTTGCCGATGCCCGGGTCGCCGCCGATCAGCACCACCTGCCCCGCCACCAGCCCGCCGCCCAGCACGCGGTCCAGTTCGCCGATGCCGGTGGACAGGCGTTCGAGTTCCCGCGTCTCCACGTCCTGCAGCGATACCGATCCTGGCGCCGCGCCGGCCGAACGCTTCACGCCGCCGCGGTCGGCGATCGTCTCGGTCAGCGTCCCCGCCGCGCCGCAGGACGGGCAGGCACCGAACCACTGCAGCGCCGTCGCGCCGCAATCAGAGCAGACATAGGCGGATTTTATTTTTTTCAAATCAAATCTCGACAATCGGCACGCGGGTTGCAAGCGCGCAAAGCAATTCATAGCTTACCGTGCCGGCCGACGCCGCGACCTCGTCGCAGGGCAGCCCGTCGCCCCAGAGCGTGACCGGCGTGCCGACGTATGCCTCGTCGATATTGCTGATGTCCACGCACAGCAGGTCCATCGAAACGCGGCCGATCGTCCCAGTGCGCTGCCCGGCGACCAGCACCGGCGTGCCCGAGGGCGCGTGGCGCGGATAGCCGTCGGCGTAGCCGCAGGCGACGATGCCGATGGTCATCTCCTGCCCGGCCTCGTAGGTCATGCCGTAGCCGACGCGCTCGCCCGGCTGCAAATGCTGCACGCCAACAATTTCGGAGGTCAGCGTCATGGCGGGCCGGAGCCCCAGTTCCTCGGCGCTCTTGAAGCTGAACGGCGAGCAGCCGTAGAGCATGATGCCGGGGCGCACCCAGTCGGCGCGCGTCTCGTCCGGAAAGCGCAGCAGCGCCGCGGAGTTGGCGAGCGAACGCGGTGCGTCGAAGGGCTGCGTCAGTTCGTCGAACCATTGCAGCTGGGCGGCGACGCCGGCTTCCCCGTCGGCGTCCGCGAAATGCGTCATGAGCGTGATGGATGCGACCGAGGGGCTCGCCTCCAGCGCGTTCCAGGCGAGGCGCAGGTTGTCCACGGTGAAGCCGAGGCGGTTCATGCCGCTGTTTACCTTCAGGTAGACGTCGAGCTTGCCGCCGGGGGCGGCCTTCTCGAGCATCTCGATCTGCTCGATGTTGTGGATCACCGGCGTGAGGCGGTGGCGCGCGAGCAGCGCAACGTCTTCCGGCTTGAAGAAGCCCTCGAGCATGAGGATCGGCTTGTCCACGCCCGCCTCGCGCACGCGCAGCGCGTCGGCGAAATCCAGCAGCGCGAAGCCGTCGGCGGCGGCCATCCCCCGCGCCGCGCGCAGCAGGCCGTGCCCGTAGGCGTCCGCCTTCACCACCGCCCACACCCGGGCGGGTCCCGCCTGCGCGCGCGCGACCCCGAGATTGTGCGCGAGCGCCGCGGCGCTGATGGTCGCGCGGATCGGTCTGGGCATGGCCGGCAGGATACCCGTCGGCCGGACAAAGGTCATCAGGACCCGCGCAAAGCGCGGCGGGGCATGCTATAAAACCGCCCGCATATGGGCTCCGGTTTCTACATCATCATGGCGGCGCAGTTCTTCTCGTCGCTCGCCGACAACGCGCTGCTGGTGGCCGCGATCGCGCTGCTGGCGCAGGCCGACTCGCCGTCCTGGCTCACGCCCTACCTGAAGTTCTTCTTCGTCATCTCCTACGTGGTGCTTGCACCCTTCGTCGGCGCCTTCGCCGACCGGCTGCCCAAGGGCACGGTGATGTTCATCTCCAACACAATCAAGATCGCCGGCTGCGCGCTGATGCTGTTCGACGTCAACCCGCTGGTCGCCTACGCGCTGGTCGGCCTCGGCGCCGCGGCCTACTCGCCGGCCAAATACGGCATCCTCACCGAATACCTGCCGCATTCGAAGCTGGTGGCGGCCAACGGCTGGATCGAGGGCCTCACGGTGGCCTCGATCATCCTCGGCGTGATGCTCGGCGGCACGCTGATCCGCACCGGCGTCTCCGACGTGCTGCT
>CAZPNH010000026.1:0-6100 GCA_964587635.1 uncultured Bordetella sp. | reverse complement strand
ACGCTGTTCTGGGGCGTGGGCGCGACGCTGCAGTTCATCGTCATCGACTGGTCCAGCGCCGCGCTGGGCTACAACCTGTCCGATTCCTCGATCCTGCAGGGCGTGTGCGCGCTCGGCATCGCGCTGGGCGCGGTGCTCGCCTCGCTGCGCGTGCGCCTCGACCAGGCGGTGAAAGTGATCCCGCTCGGCATCGCCATGGGCCTCATCGTGATCCTCATGGACTTCGTGCACAGCGTCTGGCTGGCGGTGCCGCTGATCGTGCTGATCGGCGGCCTGGCGGGCTTCTTCGTGGTGCCCATGAACGCGCTGCTGCAGCACCGCGGCCACCACCTGGTCGGCGCCGGGCGCTCCATCGCCGTGCAGAATTTCAACGAGAACGCCTCCATCCTGGTGATGATCGCGCTCTATTCGCTGCTGCTGGCCTCGGGCCTGTCGATCTACGCGGTGATCGCGCTGTTCGGCGTGTTCGTCGCCGCGACCATGGCGCTGGTGCTCTACTGGTACCACTACAACCGCAAGGCGCACGCGCAGCAGGTCGAGCGGCTGCTCACCTTCGCGCGCGCCGAAAGCGGGCACCACTAGGAACGGGGCGCCAGGGAGTATCCGCGCTATGCGCTGGAGGCCGGATCCGCGCCGCTGGCTGGCCCATCTCCTGTCCCGCGCTCTGCGGGCCTCGGCGGACCTCCACTATCGACGCGGGGTGGAGCTGCAGGGGGCCGGCCGGCTGCGGGATGCGCGCGAAAGCTACCGCAAAGCCATCGTGCTGGGCGCGGGCCATGCCAGGGCTTACTGCAACCTCGGCGCCGTGCTCCACACCGAAGGAAACCTCGAGGCGGCCGTCCAGAATTACGACAAAGCGCTCGCGCTCAGTCCGGACCTTGTCGAGGCCCTGCGAAATCTCGGCATCGTGTGGTTCGAGCGCGGGGACATGCGGCGCGCGGAAACGCTCTGGCGGCGCGCGCTGCAGCTCGATCCGGCGTCCGGCGAGCTGCGCACCCAGCTCGCGGGCGCCGAGCACAACATCGCCATCGAATGCGCCGCAGGCGATCAGGTCGACGAGGCGCTCGTTCACTATCGCCGCGCGCTGGAGCTGAATCCCGGGCTGGCGGAAGCCGCATTGAACAGCGGCGCCCTGCTGGAGCTGAAAGGCGATCACGCGGCCGCCACCGCGCACTACCGGGCCGCCATCGCCGCCCGCCCCGAACTCGCGCTCGCGCACTTCAACCTGGCGCTGCAGCTGCTGCTCGCCGGCGACTACGAGAACGGCTGGCGCGAATACGAATGGCGGTGGAAGTTGCCGGAATTCGCCGCCCAGCAGCCGGGCTTCGCGCAGCCGCGCTGGGACGGCTCGCCCCTGTCGGGCGAAACCGTCCTGCTCTACGCCGAGCAGGGCTTTGGCGACGCGATCCAGTTCGTGCGGTACGCCACGCTGGTCGCGCAAAGGGGAGCCCGGGTGGTGGTCCGCTGCCAGCCGCAGCTGAAGGCGCTGCTGCGCGACGCCGCCTCGGTTGCGGACGCCGTCAGCGACGAGGAACCCCCTCCGCCCTTCCAGTTTTCCTGCCCGCTCCTGAGCCTTCCGCTTGTTTTCCAGACAACCCTGGCCACCGTTCCCGCCCACGTGCCGTATATCCATGCCTCCCCGGAGAAGGTGGCGGCCTGGCGAGCGAAGCTCAACGGGCCGGGGGTGCGCAAGGTCGGCCTGGTGTGGGCCAGCCATTCCGGCAACGTGGCGCTGGCGAGACGCAAAACCATCCCGCTCGGCTTATTGGGGGCCTTTGCGCAGATCAAGTACACCGTGTTCTACAGCCTGCAGAAAGGCCCGCAGGCCGCCGAAGCGCGCCACCCGCCCCCGGGCTTTTCGCTGGTGGATCTCTCTGCGGAACTGCGCGATTTCTCGGATACTGCGGCCGTCATCGAGAATCTGGACCTCGTCGTCACCATTGATTCGGCAGTCGCGCATCTCGCCGGCGCGCTGGGCAAGCCGGTGTGGGCCCTCGCGGCATTGCCCGAAGACTGGCGCTGGGCCTACCGGCAGGATTGCGCGTGGTACCCGACGATGCGGATTTTCCGCCAGCCGCGGCCGCAGGATTGGACCAGCGTGGTGCACGAAGTCGCCGAAGCGCTTGCCGGCCGTCGCTGAACAAGACGACGGATTTACCCCGCCATCGTTTTTATCGCGAACTGCAGGTCGGCCCAAGCCTTGGCCTTGTCCGGCAGTGTGCGCAGCAGATAAGCCGGGTGGTAGGTCACAACGAGCGGCACGCCGGCGTAGCTGTGCACCCTGCCCCGCAGGCTGGCAATCGTGGCGTCGGAATTCAGCAGGGTCTGCGCCGCGAAGCGCCCCATGGCGAGGATCAGCTTCGGCTTGACCAGTTCGATCTGCCGCAGCAGGTGCGGCGAACACTTCGCCACTTCATCCGGCTCGGGATTCCGGTTTCCCGGCGGCCGGCACTTGATCACGTTGGCGATGTAGACGTTCTCGCCGCGGCGCAGCGAGATCGCCGCCAGCATGTTGTCGAGCAGCCTGCCGGCCTGTCCCACGAAGGGCTCCCCCAGCCGGTCCTCCTCGGAACCCGGCGCCTCGCCGACCAGCATCCAGTCGGCTTTTTCGTCGCCGACGCCGAACACCGTCTGGCTGCAGCCCGCGCGCAGCTTGCAGTCGGTGCAGCCCGCGACTTTGACCTTCAGCTGCGGCCAGTCCATCAGCGCAACGCCGCTGCCGGCGGCTTTCTGCGCCGGTGGCTGCTCCGGCTGTTCTTGCACCGAGCGCAGCTTCCAAACGGGCGCCAGTCCCATCTCGCGCAGGATTTCGCCGCGGCGGCTCATGTCAAGGATTCGCCGTTCCGTCTCATAGCGCCAGCGTCAGCACCAGCGCGTCTTCGCGGCCCGCGTGCGCCGGGTAGTAGCCGGGCCGCACCGCGACCTGGCGGAAACCGAAGCGGCTGTAGAGCGCCTTGGCGCCGAGGTTGCTCGGCCGCACTTCGAGAAACACGTGCAGCGCGCCGCGCGCGCGCGCCATGCGCATCGCTTCCTTGAGAAGCGCGCTGCCGTGCCCGAGGCGCTGAAGCGGCGCGGCCACCGACAGATTCAGCAGGTGGCCCTCGCCCGCCGCCACCAGCAGGATGAAATAGCCGGCCAGCTCGCTGCCGACGCGCCAGGTCCAGCACTGGTAGCCCGCGCGCAGCGAGTCCACGAAATTGCCGCGCGTCCAGGGATGCGAGTAGACGGCGCCCTCGATCGGCATCACTTCCGCGAGGTCCGCTTCGCGCATCGGCACGAGCCGTGGCGCATCCTTGAGTACTGCGCTCATCGCGCGCTGCGCTCCTCGGTGGTGAAGGCGACCTTGTCTCTCACGTACACCGGTGCCGCCAGCGCGGCGTCCACGCCCTCGCCCGCGGCGAGCCGTGGGGCCGCGAGGCGCGCTACCGACATTGCGGAAGGATGGATGTCCGGCATCACCTTGCCCAGTCCCAGAGGTCCGTAAGCGGCAAACCCGCTGCCGCAACCGGTCCAGCCTTTGCCCGGCGGCATCTGCACTGCCGCAGGCGCGACACACTGCGCGGCAATCACTTCGCGCCAGTGCCCATCGATTTTCTCAAGCGCCGAATAATACACTTCGTGCATGCGCGCATCGAGGCAGGCCACGACGCGCGCGCGCCGCGCAGTTCCCGCTGCCTCCTCCGCCATTGCCTCCAGCGTCGAGATGCCGATCACCGGCAAGCCGCGCGCGAATGCGAGACCTTGTGCGACGCCGCAGGCGATGCGCAGCCCGGTGAAGGAGCCGGGCCCGGCGCCGAACGCCACCGCGTCCAGCGCCGCGATGGCGATGCCGGCCGCCGCCGCGAGCCGCTCCAGCATCGGCAGCAGCAGTTCCCCGTGCCGGTTGCCGGCGCGCTCCTCCATGCCGGCGACGTCGCCGTCCATCCACAGCGCGGCCGAGCACCAGTCAGTGGAGGTTTCGATGGCGGCGAATTTCATGGGCGCATTAGTTATACTGTGTTCATGACCGAACACAAAATCGCAGTGATTCCCGGCGACGGCATCGGCCGCGAAGTGATGCCCGAAGGCGTGCGCGTGATGGAAGCCGCCGGCGCGAAGCACGGCATTGCCTTCAAGTGGAAGGAATTCGACTGGAGCTGCGACTGGTACAAGGCGCACGGCAAAATGTGCCCGGACGACGCGCAGCAGACCCTGCGCGGCTACGACGCGGTGTATTTCGGCGCCGTCGGCAACCCGGCGATCGTGCCCGACCACGTCTCGGCCTGGGGGCTGCTGATCAACTTCCGGCGCTGGTTCGACCTGTACGTGAACCTGCGCCCGGTACGCCTGTTCCAGGGGCTGCCCTGCCCGCTGGCGGGCCGCAAGCCCGGCGACATCGACTACTACGTGATCCGCGAGAACACCGAAGGCGAGTACGGCAACGTGGGCGGGCGCATGTTCGAGGGCACGCCGCAGGAAGTGGTGACGCAGCTGTCAGTGTTCAGCCGCAAGGGCGTGGACCGGATCATGAAATATGCCTTCGAACTGGCGAAGACGCGCAAGAAGCATGTCACGTCCTGCACCAAGTCCAACGGCATCTCCATCACCATGCCCTACTGGGACGAACGCTTCGCCGAGATGAAGAAGAAATATCCCGAGGTGCGCGCCGACCAGTACCACGTCGACGGCCTGTCCATCCAGATGGTGCTCAACCCGGACCGCTTCGACGTCATCGTCGCCTCCAACCTGTTCGGCGACATCCTCTCCGACCTCGGCCCCGCCACCGCCGGCACCATCGGCATCGCGCCCTCGGGCAACATCAATCCGGAACGCACCGCGCCGTCCATCTTCGAGCCCGTGCACGGCTCGGCGCCGGACATCGCGGGAAAAAAGATCGCCAACCCGATCGGCCAGATATGGTCGGGTGCGCTCATGCTCGAGCATCTCGGCCATCCGGACGCGGCGGCCGACGTGGTGCGCGCCATCGAGCGCGTCATCGTCGAAGGCCCGCACACGCCCGACATGAAAGGCAACGCCTCGACGCCGGACGTCGGCTCCGCGGTCGCCAACGCGGTCCGCAGCGCGTCTCGCCTGGCTGCCTAGCTTATTTCTTCTCGGCCGGAATCGAGGTCGCGGGGCCCATGCCCCAGACCTGGATCACGCATTCCCCGCCCTTCGCGCCGTCGTAGTGGATTTTCTGCGCGTAATGGATGACGTAGCTGCCCGCCGTGACCGGCACCGTGCTGTCGGGGTCGAACTTCTCGCCCGTGCCGACCCACCAGGTGCCCTTCACCACCACGAAGAAGCGGTCGTTGGGGTGGAAATGCGGCCGGCTCATGTTGCCGGGCAGCCATTTGAGCTGAATCACGTACGGCCCCGGCTTCGCGGGGTCGCCGAACAGGACCGCGGTCTCGTTGGTGCCCGCCGCATTCCTCACCCACTTGATGTCCTGCGCCAGCGTGAAGTCCACCGCGCTGCGGTCGATGTCGCCGGCATGGCAGTTCAGGGCAGCCAGCAGGCCCAGCAGAACGATTTTCCTCATGCGCCTCCCCCATTTGGTAAATTCAAGCGATGAAATCGTACAAGATTGCGTCCATTCCGGGCGACGGAATCGGCAAGGAAGTCATCGCCGCGGGCGTCGATGTTCTCCAGGCGCTGGCGAAACTGGAGTCGTTTCAGCTGGAATTCGAGCATTTCGACTGGAACTCCGAGCGCTTCCTGAAAACCGGCGCCTACATCCCGGAAGGCGGGCTCGAGAAGCTGAAAACCTTCGACGCCATCTTCTTCGGCGCCGTGGGCTCGCCCGACGTGCCCGACCATGTTTCGCTGTGGGGCCTGCGGCTGCCGATCTGCCAGGGCTTCGACCAGTACGCCAACGTGCGCCCTTCCCGCGTGCTGCCCGGCGTCAACTCGGTATTGAAGGGCGGCGACAAGATCGACTGGGTCATCATCCGTGAGAACTCCGAAGGCGAGTACTCGGGTTCCGGCGGCCGCGTGCACAAGGGCCTGCCTGAAGAAATCGCCACCGAAACCTCGGTATTCACGCGCGTGGGGGTCGAACGCATTCACCGCTTCGCTTTTCAACTGGCCAGCAAGCGAAAGAAAAAACACCTTACGCTCG
>CAZPNH010000025.1:0-10772 GCA_964587635.1 uncultured Bordetella sp. | reverse complement strand
GGTTTCCCGCGGCGTCGTTGGCGCGCGCGCGGATGCCGACGTAGTCGAGCAGCTGCAATGCGCGCATTTCCGTGTCCTTCTCCTCCTCGCGCGTCTTGCGGTTTCTCAGGATCGCGCCGACGACGCCGGCGTGCGTGCGCACGTGGCGGCCGATCATCACATTCTCGAGCGCCGACAGGCTGGCGAACAGGCGGATGTTCTGGAATGTGCGCGCCACGCCCGCCTTGGCCACTTGGTCCGGCTTCAGGCCGGTGAGGTTTTTCCCGCCGAACTGGAAAGATCCTTGGTCCGGCGCATAGATGCCGGTGAGCAGGTTGAACAGCGTGGTCTTGCCGGCGCCGTTCGGACCGATCAAACCGTAGATGTCGCCTTGCGCGATCGAGAACGACACCCCCGAGAGCGCCTGCACGCCGCCAAAGCGCTTGCCGATGCCCTTCGCTTCAAGCAGCGCGGTCACGGGTCAGTTCGCGCTTGCGCACCGCCGAAGGAAGCAGTCCGGCCGGGCGGAACAGCATCACCAGCACCAGCGCCAGGCCGAATATCAGCATGCGGATCACTTCGGGCTCGATGAGCATCCGGCCGAACAGCGCGCGCTGCGCCGGCTCCACCGTCCAGCGCAATATCTCCGGCACGAACGACAGCAGCACCGCGCCGAGGATCACGCCCGCGATGTTGCCCATGCCGCCCAGCACCACCATCGAGACCACCATCACCGATTCCACCAGCACGAAGCTTTCCGGGGAGATGAAGCCCTGGATCGCGGCGAACATGCCGCCCGCGACGCCGCCGAAACTCGCGCCCATGGCGAAGGCGAGCAGCTTGAGGGCGGTGGTATCGATCCCCATGGCGCGCGCGGCAACCTCGTCCTCGCGGATCGCCTCCCAGGCGCGGCCGATGCGGGAGTCCTGCAGGCGCACATTGACCAGGATTATGCCGAGCATCAGCGCCAGCAGCAGGTAGTAGTACTTCATGGGCCCGCTCACCACCACGCCGAAGACACTGTCGCTGCGCGAGAAATCGACGCTGCCGATGCGCACCGGATCGATGCCGGCGAGCCCCTGCGGGCCGCGTGTGATATTCACAGGCTGCGACAGGTTGTTCAAGAAAATCCGCACGATTTCGCCGAAGCCGAGGGTAACGATGGCGAGATAGTCGCCGCGCAGCTTGAGCGTGGGCGCGCCCAGCATGACGCCGAACAGCGCGGCGACCGCGGCGCCGATCGGCAGGATCGCCCAGAACGGCAGGTGCAGGCCGAATTGCGGGCTGGCGAGCAGCGCGTAGACGTAAGCGCCGACGGCGTAAAACGCGATATATCCCAGGTCGAGCAGGCCGGCGAAGCCCACCACGATATTGAGGCCCAGCGCGAGCAGCACATAGAGCAGCGCGAGATTGGCGATGCGCACCCAGGCCGTGCCCGCCAGGGAGAGCGCGAAAGGAAGCAGCAGCAGGGCAACGGCGACGAGGGCGATGCCCGCCCAGATCCGTTTGCCGCGCTTCATGCCCTGTCCCCCACCCGTTCTCCCAGCAGCCCGGAGGGCCGGAATACGAGCACCAGGATCAGCACCACGAAAGCGAACACGTCCTGGTAGTTGGAACCGAAGAGGATGAAATGCCCGCCGTCGGCGCAACTCGCCTCGGGACCGATTCCATAGCGGCACAGGTCGGTGAGATCGCCGATGTAGCCCGCGCCCAGCGCCTCGACCACGCCGAGCAGCAGCCCGCCGACCATCGCACCGGGGATGTTGCCGATGCCGCCCAGCACCGCCGCCGCGAACGCCTTGAGGCCCAGCACCGACCCCATGGTGTATTGCGCGACGCCATAGTAGGTTCCGACCATCACGCCCGCGACCGCGCCCAGCGCCGCACCGATCACGAAGGTGGCCGCAATCACGCGGTTTACATCCACCCCCATCAGCCGCGCGACCTGGGGGTTCTGCGCCGTGGCGCGCATCGCGGTTCCCAGCCGCGTGCGGTATACCAGCGCGGCCAGGCCCGCCATCATCGCGAAACACAGGCCGAGAATGGTCAGCTGCACGCCGGTGATGGTGGCGCCGGCGACGTTGAACGTGGTGAGCGGGATGATCTGCGGGAAGGCGAGCACATTGCGGCTCCAGACCAGCATCGCCAGGTGCTGCAGGATGATCGAGACGCCGATCGCGGTAATCAGCGGCGCGAGCCGCGGCGCGCCCCGCAAAGGCCGGTAGGCGAGCCGTTCCATCGAATATCCCACCAGCATGCAGACCGGGATCGCGCAGCCGGTGCCGATCAGCACCACCACGAGCGGCGGCATCCCCACCGCCGCGAGCTTGTTGATGACGGTAAAGGCGACCATGGCGCCGATCATCACCACTTCACCGTGGGCGAAGTTGATCAGCTGGATGATGCCGTAGACCATGGTGTAGCCGAGCGCCACGATGGCATACACGGCTCCAAGCGTGAGCCCGTTGATCAGCTGCTGAACGAAGATGTCCACGCCGGGCCCAGCCTAGCAAAAAAGACGGCACCCGAAGGTGCCGTCTTTTCGCCCCGTTGGCAGGGGACTACTTCTTCTCTTCCGCCTTCGGCGCATCCTTGGCGGGTTCCGCCGCCTTCGCCGGTTCCGCGGCGGGCGCGGCGACCGCAGGCGCGGGGGCAGGCGCCGCGGCCGCGGCCTTGACGAAGTCGTCGAAGGAAATCGTCTGGCCGCCCTTGATGATCGCGATCGGGGTCAGCTTGCCGTCCTTCATGGTGAAGATCGTGATCTCGGCGTTCTTGCGGTCGCCCTTGTCGTCGAAGGCGATCTTGCCGGTGGCGCCGGTGTACTCGATCTTCGCCAGCTCGGGCAGGTACTTCGCCGGATCGGCCGAATTCGCCTTCTTCATCGCCTCGATCAGCAGGTTCGCCGCATCGTAGGTGAACGGCGCATAGATGATCGGGTCGACGTTGTACTTCTTCTTGTAGGCGTCCAGGAACTTCTTGTCCGCGGCCTGCGGCGGGATTCCCGCCTGGGAGCACAGCAGCCCGTCGGCCGCGGCGCCGGCCAGCTTCGGCATTTCATCGGTGCAGGCGCCGTCGCCGAACGAGAACACCGCCTTCAGGCCGAGTTCGCGGCCTTGCTTGAGCAGCGGCCCGCCGGTGGCGTCCATGCCGCCGTAGAACACCGCGTCGGCCTTCTTGCCCTTGATCTTGGTGAGCACGGCTTTCCAGTCGGTGGTCTTGTCGGTGCCCTTCTCGCGCGGCAGCACCTTGATGTTCGCGCCCTTGAGCGATTTCTCGACCTCGTTGGCGAGGCCCTCGCCGTAGGCGGTGGCGTCATCGATGATGGCGACCAGCTTCGGCTTGTTGTTGGTGGCGAGGTAGCTGGCGATCGCGGGGCCCTGCTGATCGTCGCGCCCCACGACGCGGAACTGCGTCTTGAAGCCCTGCTCGGTCAGTTTCGGGTTGGTGGCCGAGCCGGAGATCACCGGGATCCCGGCGCCGTTGTAGATGGACGAAGCGGGAATCGAAGTGCCGGAATTCAGGTGGCCGACCACGCCGTTGACTTTCGCGTCCACCAGCTTCTGCGCCACGGTGGTGCCGACTTTCGGATCAGCCTGATCGTCTTCGGCGACGAGCACGAACTTCGCGTCCTTGCCGTCGATTTTGATTTTCGCCGCGTTCGCTTCGTCCACCGCGAGGCGAGCGCCGTTTTCGTTGTCCTTGCCCAGGTGCGCGATGCCGCCGGTAAGCGGGGCGACGTGGCCGATCTTGATTTCGACCGAGGGCGGCGGCGGCGGGGCTTCAGCCTTTTTGACCTCGGGTTTCTTCTCCTCGCCGCAGCCGGCCAGGCCGATCGCTACGGCAAACGGAATCAATGCGAGTCTGAAGTTTTTCATGGCTTCTCCCGGGAAAACAGGGGATGAATCATACCGCAGGACGTAAAAAGGGCCGGTCGCCCGGCCCCTTTTTCATGCACGGGTACCGTCGTCCTATTTGATCGACAGCACCCACTTCACCAGCGTCTTCACGTCGGCGTCGGGCACGCTGGAGTTGGGCGGCATCGGGATCTGGCCCCAGACGCCCTGCCCGCCCTTCTTCACCTTTTCCACCAGCTTTGCTTCGGCGTCTTTCTGGCCGGCGTACTTCTTGGCCACGTCGGCGTAGGCGGGACCGATGGTCTTCGGGCCCTTGATGACGTGGCAGGTGGTGCACAGGTACTTCTTGGCCATTTCTTCGTTCGCCTGCGCCGGCAGCGCTGCGGCCAGGACCAAGGCGGCGGCAGAAAGAATCAGTGATTTCATGGGGTTCCTGTGTCGAAACGATGTGCGGATGCTACCGCAGTCCAGTGCGATTGCAAGCGCTGGCCGAGTAACGCCCCGATGCCTCGGCCCGTTGACAGCTTGCGGGACTGTGCGTCGGGCACTATAGCCAGCCATGGACGCCAGGGAGGTTCTCCAGTTCTGGTTCGCACGCGACCGCAAGGCCTGGTATCAGAAGAACCCGGCCTTCGACGAGGAAATTCGCGCGCGCTTCCTGCCTCTCCACGAACAGGCTTTGAAGGGCGCGTTGAAGGGCTGGCAGGCGGAAGCCGCCAGCTGCCTGGCGCTGGTCATCGTGCTGGATCAGTTCCCGCGCAACATGTTCCGCAACAGCGCGCGGGCGTTTGCCGCAGACCCGCTGGCGCGCGATGCGGCACGCGTCATCGTCGAACGGGGCTGGGACAAGAGCATGTCCGTCGACGAACGCACCTTCGCTTACCTGCCGTTCGAGCACAGCGAGTCGCCCGCCGACCAGGTCCTGAGCTGCGAGCTGATGAAGCCGCTCGGCGAAGATCCCTACCGCTACGCAGTGCGGCACAAGGAGATCATCGACCGCTTCGGCCGCTTCCCCCACCGCAATGCGGCGCTCGGCCGCGCCAGCACAGCGGAAGAGGAAGCGTTCCTGAAGCAGCCCGGCTCAGGTTTCTGAGTCGGTGATCGCGCCTATGCTCGCGGTGGATACGAGCCGCATGTACTTGGCGAGCAGCCCCCGGGTGTAGCGCGGCTTCGGCGCTTTCCATTTTTTCCGGCGCGCGGCGAGTTCCTTCGCCGGCACGTTGAGCTGCAGCAGCAGTTTCTTCGCGTCGATGGTGATCGAGTCGCCCTCTTTCACCAGCGCGATGGTGCCGCCGACGAAGGCTTCGGGCGCGACGTGCCCGACCACCATGCCCCAGGTGCCGCCGGAGAAACGTCCATCGGTGAGCAAGCCCACGGAATCCCCCAGGCCCTGCCCGATCAGCGCCGACGTCGGCGCGAGCATTTCCTGCATGCCGGGCCCGCCCTTGGGACCTTCGTAGCGGATCACCAGCACATCGCCGGGCTTGATCTTCTTCGCGAGGATCGCCTGCATGCACTCGTTCTCGGAGTTGAACACGCGCGCCGGGCCGGTAATCGAGATTTTCTTCAGCCCGGTGATTTTCGCCACGCAGCCTTCGGTCGCGAGATTGCCTTTCAGGATTGCCAGGTGGCCCTGCTTGTACATGGGGTTCGACCAGGGCCGGATCACATCCTGGTCCTTGCGCGGTTCCGCCGGCACGTCCTTGAGCATTTCCGCCATCGTCTTGCCGTGGATGGTCATGCATTCGCCGTGCAACACGCCGTTCGCCAGCAGGATCTTGAGAACCTGCGGCACGCCGCCCGCGCGATGGAAGTCCACCGCGACGTAGCGGCCCGAAGGTTTCAGGTCGCACAGCACCGGCACCTTGCGGCGCATGCGTTCGAAATCGTCGATGGTCCATTTCACTTCCGCGGCAGACGCGATCGCCAGGAAATGCAGCACCGCGTTGGTCGAGCCGCCGGTCGCCATGACCAGCGCGATGGCGTTCTCGATGGACTTGCGCGTGATGATGTCGCGCGGCTTGAGGTTCCTGCGGATGGCCTCGACCAGCACTTTCGCCGACTCGGCCGCCGAATCCGCCTTCTCCGCGTCGGGCGCCGCCATCTGCGAGGACCCGAGCAGGCTCATGCCCAGCGCCTCGAACGAGGACGACATGGTGTTGGCGGTGTACATGCCGCCGCAGGCGCCGACCGAGGGACAGGCGTTCTTCTCGATGCCGAGGAAATCCTCCTGACTCATCTTGCCCGCGTTGAAAGCGCCGACCGCCTCGAACGCGGACACGATGGTGAGGTCCACGCCCTTCCATTTGCCGGGTTTGATGGTGCCGCCGTAGACATAGATCCCGGGCACGTTCATGCGCGCCAGCGCCATCATGCCGCCGGGCATGTTCTTGTCGCAGCCGCCGACCACCAGCGCGCCGTCCATCGCCTGGCCGTTGACCGAGGTCTCGATGGCGTCGGCGATGACTTCGCGCGACACCAGCGAATACTTCATCGCCTCGGTGCCCATGCCGATGCCATCGGTCACCGTGGGCACGCCGAACACCTGCGGCTTGGCGCCCGCGGCCTCGAGCGCCGCCATGGCGCTGTCGACCAGCGGCTGGATGCCGGCGTTGCAGGGATTCATGGTCGAGTGGCCGTTGGCCACGCCGACGATCGGCTTTTCGAAGTCGCCGTCGCCGAAGCCGACGGCGCGCAGCATGGCCCGGTTGGGCGAGCGCGCCGGGCCCTGTGTGATGAGTTTCGAACGGCGGTTGCTGGGGGTAGCCATGGTTTCCTCCTGTCAGGTGCGGCGAGTCTAGCCGGGCCTTGTGTTGCAATCCAATACAATAAAAGTGTTGAATTAATACTGCATGGGTATGAGTACCCCGGACTTGCGCCAGTTGCGCCACTTCATCGCCGTCGCCGAGCACCTGCACTTCGGCCGCGCCGCCGCCGCGCTGCACATGTCGCAGCCGCCGCTGTCGCGTTCGATCCAGGACCTCGAGCGGCGCCTGGGCGCGACGCTGCTCGCGCGCACGCGCCGCCGGGTCGAACTCACGCCCGCGGGCGTACGTTTTCTCGAAGAGTCGAAACGCCTGCTGCTGCAGCTCGAGCGGGCGGTGCTGGACGCGGGCAGCATGGCCGCCGGCGACAGCGGGCGGCTGCGGCTGGGTTTCGTTTCACTCGCCGACTATGGGGTGCTGCCGGGCCTGCTCAAGGCGTTCAAGGCGGCGAAGCCCGGCATCTCGCTGGCATTGCGCGAAATGCTGTCCCCCGAGCAGGCGCTGGCGCTGACCGCGGGGGAACTCGATTTCGGCCTGCTGCTGCCGCCCGTGCCCGGCGACCTGGAGCATCTCGTGGTGCAGCGCGAGCGCTTCCTCGCCGCGCTGCCGTCGGAGCACCGCCTCGCGCGCAAGCGCGGCCGCATCGCAATGCGCGAACTGGCGCAGGAGAACTTCGTCATGGTGCCGCGCGCGATCGCGCCGGGGCTCTACGACATCGTCGCGGGGCTCGCCGCGCGCGCCGGCTTTTCGCCGCAGGTGGCGCAGGAAGCGATCCAGATGCAGACCGTGGTGAGCCTGGTCTCGAGCGGCCTGGGCGTCGCCATCGTGCCGGCCTCGGTCGCCAATCTCGGCCGCCGCGGCGTCGCCTACCGGGAACTGGCCGACGCCCATCCGCGGCTCGACCTCTGGCTCGCCTGGCGCCGCGACGCCGTCGGCGTGCCCGGCGGCGCCGCGGGGCGCGATTTCGTGCGTCACGCGCGGCGCACGGCGGGCCAATCGCGCTAATCTGCGCCAGCCAGCATGCTGATCCATCCGGACTTCGACCCGATCGTGTTTTCGCTGGGCCCGCTGGCGGTGCGCTGGTACGGGCTCATGTACCTCGCCGGCTTCGCCGCCGCATGGTGGCTGGGAACGCGCCGCATCTCGCAAGGCCTGGTGCTGATTACGCGCGAGCAGTTCGAAGACGTGCTGTTCGGTGCCATCGTCGGCGTCATTCTCGGCGGCCGCTTGGGTTACGTGATTTTCTACAAACCCGGCTATTACCTCGGCCACCCGCTCGAAATATTCGCCATCTGGCAGGGCGGGATGTCGTTTCACGGCGGTTTCCTCGGGGTGCTGTTCGCCATGGCCTTCGTCGCGCACCGGCAGCGCCTGAACTGGTGGGACGTGATGGACTTCGTCGCGCCGCTGGTGCCGATCGGCATCGCCGCGGGGCGGCTGGGCAACTTCATCAACGGCGAATTGTGGGGCCGCGTCACCGACACGTCCTGGGGCATGGTGTTCCGCGGCGCGGGCAACCTGCCGCGCCATCCGTCCCAGCTCTACGAAATGGCGCTGGAAGGATTCGCGCTGTTCGCGCTGCTGTGGTGGTTCTCCTCGCGTCCCCGTCCTCGGGCGCAGGTCTCGGCGCTGTTCCTCATCGGCTACGGCGCGTTCCGCTGCATCTGCGAATTCGCGCGCGAGCCGGATAATTTCCTCGGCTTCCTCGCCCTTGGCTTCACCATGGGTCAATGGCTGTCGCTACCGATGATCGCCGCTGGAATCGCCCTCTGGATACGATCGTCTCGGCGGTAATCCCGGTCTTCGGGCTGGTGCTCTGCGGCTGGGTGGCGGGACGCGCCCAGCTGGTGGGCGCCGAATCGAGCGACGCGCTGAACCAGTTCGTCTATTACTTCGCGCTGCCGGCCATGCTGTTCGCCGCCGTCGCGCGCGGCTCGCTCGACCAGATATTCAACCTGCCCTTCCTCGCCGGCGTGGTAGCGGCGACGCTGGCCTGCGCCGCGGCGGGATTCGCATTGTCGGCCTGGGTATCCGGTGGATCTATGCAGGAGCACGCGCTGCGCGCGCTGAACGCCTCGTTCAGCAACACCGGCTACCTCGGCATCCCGCTAGTGACGGTCGCCTACGGTCCGAGCGCCGCGTTGCCTGCAGCGATGGCAACGGTAGCGACGAACGTGATGCTGTTCGCCACCGGCCTCACGCTGCTGGAACTGTTTGACCGGCGCCATTCGGAACACAGCCGGGTCATCGCACTGGCGCTGCTCGGCACCGCGCGCAGCCCGCTGATCTGGCCCATCGCGCTCGCCATTGCGCTGGTCGCCGCGAACCTTTCCCTGCCGCTGCCGGTGATGCGGCTCGCCGACCTGCTCGCCGGCGCGGCGGGCCCGGGCGCCCTGTTTGCGCTCGGCCTGTTCGTTTCGCGCCAGTCGATACGCGATGGCATGACGGCGGCATGGCCGGGCGTCGTGCTCAAGCTCGTGCTGCACCCGTTGATCGCCGCGGCCATATTCTTCGGCCTGCTCAGCGTCGATCCGCTCTGGGCCAAAGTAGCCGTGGTCGGCGCCAGCCTGCCGCTGGGCGCGACGGCGTTCGTGCTGGCGCAGCGCTACAAGGTGCTGGAAGTGGAAACCTCCTGCAGCGCCGTGCTCTCGACCGCGCTCTCGGTGCTCACCGTTTCGCTGGTAATGAGCGGGCTGGCCGGACGCTAGCGGTCAGGGCAGCGCCTGTTCCAGCACCCGGGCGACATGCAGCGCCTGGCGCTGCGCCCCGTGTTCGATCTGATGCCGGCAGCTGGTGCCATCGGCAACCAGCAGTGTTTCCGGTGAAGCTTTGCGTACCGCGGGCAGCAGAGCCGCTTCGGCCATCTTCATCGAAACATCGTAGTGCTCCGCCTCGTAGCCGAAACTGCCGGCCATGCCGCAGCACGACGACTCGACGGTCTTCACGTCCAAATCCGGAACCAGCCGCAGCACGCGCTCGACCGCGCCCATCACCCCGAACGCCTTCTGGTGGCAGTGTCCGTGCAGCAGCGCTGCGGCCGCGATCGGTTTCAGCTTCAGGTTCAGACGCCCGGCATCGGCTTCGCTCGAGAGAAATTCCTCGAACAGGAATGAATTCTTCGCCAAGGCTCCGGTGCCGGGCAGCAGCACGCCGTACTCGTCGCGCAGCGTGAGCAGGCAGGAGGGCTCCAGCCCGATCACCGGAACGCCATGCGCCAGCCACGGTTCCAGCGCGCGCATCACGCGCCTGGCTTCGGCCTTCGCTTCCTCGATCAGCCCGGCGGAGAGGAAGGTGCGCCCGCAGCACAGGGGCCGGCTGCCTTCGCGCGCCTGCGCCGCGTGCACGCGGTAGCCGCCTGCCTGCAGGACGCGGATCGCCGCGCGCACGTTCTCCGGCTCGAAGTAACGGTTGAATGTGTCGATCAGGAGCACGACCTCGCGCCCGCCGCTCTTTGCCCACGGCCGGTCGATGAACAAATCGCGCCGCCACGCGGGAAGCGCGCGCTTGGCAGTGAATCCCGCAAGACCGCTGAACCAGCGCATCGCGAGGTTCGAGAGCGGCGCCAGCGCCGCCGCAAACGGCGCATAGCGCGGCAGATATGCGATTGCACGGTCGCGCAGCGTCAGGCCGTGGCTACCGCGGTAGTGGGCGAGAAATTCGATTTTCATGCGCGCCATGTCGACGCCGGTCGGGCATTCGCGCTTGCAGCCCTTGCACGAAACGCAAAGGTCGAGCGCCTCCTTTACCTGGGAGTCGGGGTCGGACCCCAATTGCCCGGACAAGGCCAGGCGCAGCGTATTGGCGCGGCCGCGGGTCAGGTGAAGCTCGTCCTGCGTGACGCGAAATGATGGGCACATGATGCCGGCGTCGAATTTGCGGCAGTGGCCGTTGTTGTTGCACATCTCCGCGGCCTTATCCAGGCCGCCCCATTCCGACCAGTCGAGCGCGGGCGGCGGCACGCGGGTCTGGTAGCCCGGCTGGAAGCGGAACAGCGTCTTGTCGTCCATCTTCGACGGCGCGACGATCTTGCCGGGATTCATCAGGCCGCGCGGGTCGAGCCAGGACTTGATCTCGCCCAGCGCCGCCGTGAGCCGCGGGCCGAAGAAGGGCGCGATCCACTCCGAGCGCACCAGGCCGTCGCCGTGCTCGCCCGAGTAGGCGCCCTTGTACTGCT
>CAZPNH010000024.1:0-10954 GCA_964587635.1 uncultured Bordetella sp. | reverse complement strand
GCGGCGTCGCTTTCGGGCAGCCCTACAGCTCGCCGTTCAGCGTTCGCTAGCCAGCCGCATCACCACCGCCCGCGCGGCGCCCTGCACGATCACCGCCGCCGCGACCGCGGCGGTGAAAGTGGCGGCCACGCCCCAGGTCTCGAGCAGCGCGGCGACGGCCAGGCAATAGGCGATGTAGGCGTAGAAACCGCCGATCATCGACCTCAGCAGCGCGACCACGAAGCCCGGACCGTTCGCGCGGTGCGAGAACACGGCCAGCACCGTGCTCATCACCGGAAACGCCGCCAATAATCCCGTCCACACCGAACCGAGCGCCTCGGCCGCCGCGGTGACGCCGAGCACCATTGCCGCGCCCGCCGCCATGCGCAGCAGCAGCTCGGATGCGGGCAGCGGCCGGCTGCCCCACTTCGCCTGCGCCCTCGGAAAAAGGCGCGGCGCGGCGAAGAGCGTGAGCAGCGACAGGGCCAGCGACACGGCCGTGGACAGCGGCAGGCGCGCGAGCAGCAGCACGGCAGCCGTCCACACGGAAAACGCGCAGGCGGCGGAGCCCGGCCAGTTCAGGCGCCGGCAGGCCCAGGCATAAGTCACGCCGAACGAGACCGCCGAGAACACGCAGGCCAGGGAAAGCACGGCCGCCTGCGTGGTGAATTCCGGCCCGCGCTCCAGCGCGAGGAAAAGCAGGATCGGCCCGGTGAGCGAAGGAAAACCCGCCAGCCATCCGGCCACGCCGGGCCCCCAGCGCTTGCCCGCCATCGAAATGGCGGCGAGCAGCGCCGGCACCAGCAGCAGCTTCAGCGCGAGCAGCGGCGCGGCACCGCCCACTATCGTCAGCGCTTTTCCGGCGGAATGTTCTTGAGTACGGCTGCCAGGGCCCCCTGCGCCGCCGGGTCGACCGGCCGGTGCTTCTCCTTCGTACTCGCCGGGTACTTGCCGAGGTAATTGTCGCCCTTCCAGTTGGTCTTCGGCCGCACCGGCCGCGGCATGAAGCCCCCGCCGCAGTTCGGGCAGACGTTGCGCAGCACGTTCTCCACGCAGTCGCCGCAGAATGTGCATTCAAAGGAGCAGATCCACGCCTCCGCCGTGTCGGGCGGCAGCGCACGGTTGCAGTTTTCGCAGGTCGGCCTGAGTTCGAGCATGGCCCTCACTTTGCCACAATCTTCTGTAGACGAATTCCGCGGACTGTCACCTTGACCACGTCCAGCTCCCCGCCCCCCGTGCCGATGAGGCGCAGCACGTGGTGCCCGGGTGACGGCAGCCATAGCTGCGCATCACCCGCCGACATCGGAACGCCATCGTCAACCCGCAGCCGGGCCCCCGGATGCGCTCCCGCGACACGGACCGCGACACGCTGGCGCCCTGCCGGAATGTCGGGATCGACAGCAAGGATTGCGCCGTTAGCGGGTGAAATGATGCGGGGCCGCTCCGCTTGCGCTTCGACCGCAGTCACCAGTGCGGATTCAGTACCGGCGATGAACCATTCGTCGCGCCGCGGTTCGACATCGCCTGCATAGGCCACGCTTCCGCGCACCAGTCCATCGGGTTCCGCGGGCGGCGGCGGCAGGCCGCCTTCATGCAGGAAATCCATGAGATCGCGCCAGACGGGTGCCGCGCCGGTAACCCCCGAGACGTCGTGCATGGGTTCGCCCGAGAAATTGCCTACCCACACGCCCACCGTGTAGCGCGAACTGAATCCGACCGCCCAGTTGTCGCGCATGTCGGTGCTGGTACCGGTCTTCACGCTTGCCGGATAGCGCGTCGCAAGTGGATTGGCGAGCCCGAATGTGGTCGCCCGCGCGGCCGGATCGCCCAGAATGTCGCCGACGATGTAGGCAGCACGGGGATCGACCGCCTGTCGTTCTTCTTGAAAGGAGCTCACCGAAGACACGCGAGAAGCGGAAAAGCGCCCTCCGTTCGCCAACGCCCGGTAGGCATTCGTCAATTCGAGCAACGTAACCTCGGAACCCCCAAGAGCAAGTGAATAGCCGTAGTAATCGGCGTCCCGGACGAGAGAATCGAAGCCGAGAGCGTGCAGCCGCAGGTAGAAAGGCTCGTAGCCGAGGAGCGCGAGCGTGCGCACGGCCGGCACGTTCAGGGATCCTGCGAGCGCGGTGCGCAGCGACACCATGCCGCGGAAGGTATGGTCGTAGTTTTGCGGTACGTACAGGCCCGACGGCGTAGTGATCGCCACGGCGCTGTCGTCAAGCACCGAAGCTGCGGTGAGCAACCGCCGCTCGATCGCCAGCGCGTACAGGAATGGTTTCAGCGTGGAGCCTGGTTGCCGGCGCGCCAGAACGCCGTCCACGTGCGCAGCCGCGGAGTCCCGGCCACCCGATCCGATCCAGGCAAGGACGTCGCCCGTCGCGTTGTCCAGCACCACGGCCGCGCCGTCCTCGACGTTGCGGCCCTCCAGTTCGCGCAAGTGCCGATCGAGGGTGTCTGACGCAAATCTCTGCACGCGCGCATCCAGCGTCGAGCGAAGGCGCACGCCGGGGGCAACGAGGAGCTTGCGCGCGAGGTGAGGCGCGTCGCCGTCGAAGCTTGCTGTGCGCAGACCGCGGGCGCGCAGACCATCCACGGCAAGCGCCTTGACCGCCTCGCAAGCCTCGGGACCAGCATCCGCCTCTTGTTCAAGAAGCGCGCACGCCCGTCGCGTTACCCGCTGCGGGCTCGCGTTCGGCGCGCGCACCAGCGCGGCGAGTAGCGCGCTCTCGCCGCGATCCAGGCCCGAGGGCCGCTTGCCGAAGAGCGCGCGCGATGCGGCGTCAATGCCTTCGAGCTCGCCGCGGAAGGGGGTCAGATTGAGCCACGCTTCCAGCAATTCGTCCTTGGTCCAGCGCCTCTCCATCGCGATTGCCTGCCGCAGCTGCAACCACTTCTGCCAGGCCCCGCGGCGGCCCGAGCGTTCCAGTTCCGGGTACAGCCATGCTGCGAGCTGCATCGTGATCGTGCTGCCGCCGCGCCGGCCGCCGGAGGTGGTCTCGCGAAGCGCGCCCGCCATGCCGAACCAGTCGACGCCGCGGTGGCTGCGGAAGCGCCGGTCCTCCGCCGCGAGTACCGCGTCGATCAACGCGGGAGAAACGTCCGCGAGCGCCACCCAGTCGCCGCGCCGCCGGTCCTTGTCGACGCGAATGCGCGACAGCGGCTCGCCGTTGCGGTCAAGCAGCCACGCATCGGACGAGCGCCAGCCCGAACGAATAGCCTCGAACGAAGTTACGGCAAAGGGCTCCGTCTCCAAGGAGATGAAAAAAGCCAGGACCAGAAGAACGGCAACGGCGGCAATGCCCGCGCACAATTTCTTCACGGCTTCACGCGCACGGTGTCGTTCGGAACCTCGCCGAACATCTCGGGCGCATACATCGCTTCGACGCGCGTCGCGGGCAGGTCAAAGCGGCCCGGGTTGTTTAGGCGGACGGTGTACTCGAGCTTGAACTTCCCTTTCGGCACGAACTGGTAGTAGGCGCGGTAAGCCGTCTGCGTGCGCTCGATGAAGGCGGGCCAGGCCCAGCCCTGGCGCTTCTCGCCGGCGGTGAGCAATCCGGCGTCGCGTCCAAGGCCCGAGCCGAGGATCGAGGCGCCCGAGGGGATCGGGTCGTCGATCACCACCCAGGTCATGTCGGTCTGGGCATCGATCTCAAGCGTGACGCGGTAGACGTCCCCGCGCGAATAGCCCTTGCCGTCCTTCTGCTCCACCGGCGCGACGCTGCGCTTTATCGCGTAGCCCGTGGACAGAGGCGCTGCGAGCGGAATCGCGGCGCGCGATTGCACGATGGTCCATGGCGCCCCCTTCCCGCGATGCGTCACCGTAAGCGTTTCGCGGCCGGGCGGCCACTCGAGGTCCCGCTGCTGCTTTTCGGGCAGGAGCGCAATCTGCGCGCTCGCGGCACCGAGCCTGGCTTCAACGCTGCCTGCGGCCGGCGTCTTTTCGAACGCTTCGCTGAATTTACCCATCGCCACCACGCCCCATGCATTGGCAACGGTGGTTCCCCAGACACCCTTCCTCTGCCGCGACAGCGATCCGCGCACGACGCGCCCCACATCCTCGCGCCAGTCTGGGGTGTCGAGCACCGCGAGCAACGCGCGATTGGCATTGACGTCGGCCGATACCATGAGCCACCACAGCGCGTCGTTGCGCTCCGTGGAAAAGGTCATCACCGTTCCCTGGAAGTTGAGGCGCGCACGCAGCTGCGACAGCGCCTCCTTCAGGCGCTCCTCCTGCCTCGCAATGCCCTTCACGCGCTGGAGGATGCCGATCCAGTCGATGAGGGCCGACGTCGGCCACAGAGGCGGATCGATGGTGATCGAATCCAGCATCCCCGCGTTCGCGCGCCCGTGCCGCGCGAGCGCCTCGATGGCGGCAAGCTTGCGGAAGGTGAGGTCGGCGGTTGGCAGCGCGCTGCCGCGCACGATCCTGCCCGTGGCGAAGCCCTCCAGGCCGCCCAGCATCCGCTCCAGGCCCTGCTCCGGCCATGCATAGCCCGCGGCCTCGGCCACTTGCACAACATAGGCGGTAAGAGCGTCGCTGCCTTCCAGCCAGTCGCTGGGGAAATACTTCACCAGGCCGTCTCGATCCAGATAACCGGGCAGACCCGCGGCAACGGACTTCCACATCGCCTCATCGCCCATGCCGATCGCTTTCGACACGCGCTGCTCGTAGCAGACGTAGGGGTAGCGCTCGAAAAACTCGTAGACCGGCGTGAGTTCCCCGGCGAGAGATTTCATCACCTCGACACGCACCCCGCCGCGTCCCGGTACCGCGCCCGCGGGCCGCTCCACCGGAAAAGCAAGCGGCTTGTCGAGCTGGGCGAGCGTCGCCTGGTACACGCGTACCGGGTAGACCTCGACAACCTTCTGCGTCGTGCGCAACCGGTCGGCCACGCTGCCGGAAGTGGCGGAGAACTCCCACTGCAGCTCCTTCACGTTCACGGGGACCTTCGTTGGAACGCTTATGATCCGGGCTTCCCCCGCGTTGATCTGGACGGATTCCTTTCCTGCGACGTCGTTCATCTTCCAGGCGAGCTGAACCGGCAACGCCCTGTCGGTGGTGTTTCGCACCGTGAACATCGCCGCGAACTCGTCGCCTTCGCGCACCACCTGGGGCAGCCCGGAAAGGAGCATCAGGTCCTGCGTGGCGCGCACGCTCGCCCAGCCGGTGCCGAACTTTGCCGCGCCCGCATTCGCCACGGCAACAACACGGAACGACGACAGTGAATCGTTGAGCGGGACATCGACCGTGGCGCGGCCGTTTCCGTCCAGCACGACGCGTGCCTTCCACAGCAGCAGCGTGTCGAAGAGTTCCCGCGCGCCGGCCTTGCCGCCGCCGCCGCCCGGGGGCAGTGCCTTGCGGCCGAAATGGCGCTTGCCGATGACCTGTCCTTGTGCCGTCGACGTCGACACTTCCTCTGGCCGCTGGCCGAGGAACCCCTCCAGAATGTTCCAAGAATCGTTCGGCTTGAGTTCCAGCAGTCCTTCGTCGACCGCGGCGAGAGCGATTTCGGCATTCGCCGCCGGCCTTCCTGAGGCATCAGTTACCTCGACGGCGACGCGCGCAATATCCCGCGCGCGCAATACCTCCTTCTCCGGCACAACCTTCACCTTGAGTTCGTACTCGCGGCGCCCGACCTTGATCTCCGCCAGCCCCAGTTTGTAGGCCGGCTTGGCAAGGTCGACGAGCGCCGTCGGTCTCGTATCGCGCTCCATGGGCACCTCATCGACGACACCGAGCAACTTTCCGACGCTGTAGATCCAGCGCTTCAGCCAAGCGTAAGGTCCGGGCACCTCCGGATCGACGCGCCCGCGCACGGCGAGCGCCGATACAAAGACGTTCGGTCCGTAGTTTCCTGCGATGGGCACCTCGATGACGGGAGAGGCGCCGTCCAGCTGCACGACCTTCTGCTCCAGCACGCCCTCGCGCTCCACGGTCACAAGGACGGTCGCCTGGCGGAACGGCATGCGCAACTGAAATTTCGCCGTCTCGCCCGGCTCGTAGCGTTTTTTTTCCGGCACGAGATCAACGCGGTCGGTGTTGGACGGCTCGAACCACCAGTCGCCGTCGCCCACCACCCAGACGCTGGTCGACGCGATCGCCTGGTTGCCTGCGTCGTCGCGCGCGACGGCGACGAGCAGCAGTTCCCCGGAGGCCCCGGGTTTGAGATTGCAGAACATGAGGCCGCGCGCGTCGGTCGTTCCCGAGCAACCGGAACCGATCTTCCTCGTCTCCGTGGTCGAGTCGTAGGCATAGAAGCCGCCAATCAGGCGCCGGCGGTTCGAGTAGGTATTGCGCAGGTAGGTCTCGACGCCGATGGCGCGTCCCGCGAGCGGTTTGCCAGCGGTGTCGACGGCAAGTATCTGCACCTTGACGCTCGATTTGTTCGCGGCCCAGCCCTCGGGCCGGATGCCGAGGTAAATTCCCGCCGGATGCAACTCCACGCGCGTCGCGGTGGCGAGCAGTTCGCCGTTCGGATCGGCGTATTCCATTTCCACCAGCAGACTCGCGGGACGATCCACCGCTGCAAGCTTGTCCACCGTGATCGCGGCCGTCCCCGCGCCGTCCAGCGTAAGGGCCTTCGTCGACACCGGGCCGGCCGCCTTGACCGCGTCGCCTGAATCGGCGTCCTCGTCCGCATCGAAGTTCATCCAGAAATCGGCGACCGCGCCGGTTTGCAAGCCCTCCTTCACCGGATCACCGCCAAAGCGGAAATCCGGGTAGTCGACGAAGGACACCGTGCGCGGTTCCAGACGGTGGCGCACCTTGACCGGAAGGTAGGCCGCCGGTCCGCCCGAAAGGTAGGAAACCGCTGCATCCACGCGGGTCGAGGTGGGCCGCACCTGCGGCGCTTTCGGCGGCGCAATCGCGGCGCGCATCAGCGGCAGGCGGAACGCCTCGACGCGGAACGCGGAGTCCGACGAGAGCTGGCCCCGTCCGGGGGTCCATTGGATGCGGTATTCGCCGAGCTTGGCCTCGGGCGGGATTTTCCAGCTTCCCGCCGCCACGCCCTGTTCGTCGAATTTCGCCTCGATGGGGTACCTCTCTCCGCTGCCGGTGTGGACGATGGCGGCGCCGCGCGGCGTTTCATTCGCCGCCGGCAACCGGAAGCCCTGGCCCACGGGAATGCGCGCGACATGCTTCATGCCCACGGTTTCGCCTGCGCGGAACAATGTACGGTCGAACACCGTATGCACGGTGATGGGCTGGCTGCGCCAGAGGTTCGCGGGTACGTTGAAGTTCCAGGGCGAGATGCCCTGATTCCATTCCGAACTGGTAAAAGACAGGTCCCCCCCCAGGCGCGCAAACGCATAGAGCGCGCGGCTACCGCCGCAATAGGGCAGCGATTGGGCGGAAGGTAGCTTGTCGGCGGCGTCAGCAACGCCATCCTTGCCGGTGCGGCCTTCGAAGAATGCATGCCCCGTGCAGTCGCGCACCGTGACGCGCGCTCCGTCCACCGGCTTACCGCTGTCCAGCGTCGTCACCCAGACGATCGAGCGCTCGCGGCCGTGCTTCAGATGCACCACAAGATTCGTGACGAGCACGCTGGTGGAGACGTAGTACGGCTTGTCTTCGCCGTGCAGCGCGCGGCCAAGCTTCGGGCTCGCCAGTTCCACGATATAGAAGCCGGGCTTCTTGAACGGAATGCCGATGACTTCCATCGGCTTCTCGCCGCCCGCACGCGGCAGTTCGAAGGATTCGGCCTTGTCCGCCGCCGTTAGCGCGGAAATTTCGCCTTCGCGCGGATAGCGCCCGAGGCTGCGCGCGAGGCCCTCCTCGTAGCGGCGGCTGGTGAACTGGCGGTAACGCTCGATGATGCGCACCTCGTCATCAGAAAGCCGCGCGCTGCGCCCGGGAATCGCCGCGGCGCCGGCGGCGGGCTCGACCTCCTTGCCCGCCAGGGCCGTTTCAACGCCGCGCACGGTCACAGGCAAAAGCGGTTCGGCCTTCCATTCGAGGATGCCGAAACGGCCGGGAAACTTGGCGAGCGGCGGGCTGACATCCGTGCCCACGCTCAGGGGGAAAGACGCCAAGTTCTCCGGCTCGCGTCCCGCGTCGTCCGCGAAACCGCCGGGGAGCACCACCCTGTAGCGCGTGCTTTCCGGGAACGGGCCGCGGAATGTCACGCTCTCCACGGTTTTCACGTTGGCTTCGAGGAACGGCTCGATCGACGACCAGCCTTTCTCGGGTTTCAAGCGGATGCGTTCGGCCAGGGCGCGCGGCACCGGCGCGTTGAAATCCAGGCGCATTGAAGTGACCGGCAGGCAGGCAGCATCCCTGTTGGCGCGCTCGCAGGAAAACTTGACGACGAATTGCGGCCGCACTTTGAAAGCGAGGCGCTGCGGCGCACCGCGCGGCAGGCCGGTGCGCGTCTGCACCGATTCCCCGATGACCAGTCCCGCCTCGGCGCCGGCGGGAAGACGCTGCGCGCAGCGTACGCCCATCACCGGGAGGTTCTTCCAGCGCTTGTCTTCGATCCTGAATTGCGCGATCGGGACCGCTCGCCGGCCCTTGAAATACGCGCGGTAGAAATTGTACGAGCGGTCGCGGTTGTCCTCGATGAGCTTCTTCGTCTGCTGATCGGACAGCACCTTGAGCGGGATGCGCTCGTTGACACCCGACGCTTCGCACCAAGCGCCGGACTCCAGGCTCGCCGGGTCCACGGGCGCATCGAATGCGAGCAGGAACCACTGCTGGTCGTCGATTTCTTCTTCGCCCTCGCGCGGCAGCGAATTGATCACCGCTGGACCGCCGGTATGGAAGGTGAATTCGCGCCGACCGGAAACAGGTTCGCCGGCAGCGGATTTCAAATCAGGATTGACCGTGAAGGCGCAACGCTGGCCAGCTGGGAGATCGGCTTCAAAATCGTATGCCCAGTTCCGGCCGTCCGCCCAGCGGCCGTGTCCCTTGAGGCGCGCCGCGTCACCTTCGCAGCGCACGGTGAACGGATCCGGCAGCCGCGGATCACCGAACGTCACCATCGGCTCGGTGAAGCGCACCGCCACCTGGCGCACGCCCTTTGCCTCGCCCTGGGGACTGAACACGTCGATCTGCGGCGCTGCCCATGCCGGCAGAGAGACAAACATCCAGACCGCCAAGCCCCGCGCCGCCCGCCCCAGCAAAGTCATTCTTTTTTTCATGGCACCCCTCTTACGGATTGTGCCAAGTTACCCGTGCGTTATGGTGATCCGAAAATCGATTCTGGAAAACTGATGGCGGATAAGGCCGCTTTTTATGACAATTCCTCGTATCCTCGTATCGAATCGCCCACAACGACGCGCTGACAACCCAAGAAACTGTGCAATATCCGTTGTCTACTTGCCCGCTGTCTCTTCCTTCCGCCTCAGCGCGTATCGAAAGTCGCAGTGGCTGGCGCCCTGCATGATGGTTTGCGTGCGCGTGAGCCGCACGTCGGCGCCGTAGCCCTCTGCCATGGCAAAGTCCGCGCTGCAAGTCAGCAGGAACCCCAGGTCCGGCGCTCCCATCTCCTTGTAGAACCTGGCGTAGCGGCAGCCAGTGACGTTCACATCGAACGCGCCGGCATCCTGCTTCACCACCTCGTAGTCCAAAGCGTCTCCGCCCGCGAAAGTGTTGAAGGCTGAGGCCATCTTCTCGCCCAAGTCACGCGCGCCCTGCTTCTTCCACCACTCCTCGCCGAACTTGCGATACAGGTCTCCGAGCGCCTTCCGCACAATGGCGTTCGCCCGCTCCTCGCCCAGTTCCGCCTGCAGCGCTTTGACCAGCGGAACCAGAACCTGCGCCTGAATCCTGACGTGTTCGATCAATGGAACACTCATCGGTCATCTCCAAATCTGCCACCACGCTTTCGAAGAGAAAGCCTGGGAAGCGCGTGAACTGGAATTTGCAGCCGTTACGATCGATGCATTGAGCAGCCCGTAAAGCTCTTCGGACAACTCGTCGTATTGCGTCTGATCTGCCCCGTCGAACCTAATGTCATTCCACGACCCCATGCCGCCAAAAACCCAGGCCGATTGCGCGGCGCCGAGTAGCTGCGCCTCGACTTTAGGAAGAGAACCTGGAGGCGCGATATCCGTATGGTAGACACCACCAAGCGGCTCATCCGAAGACAGGCAGGCGAGTGCGGATTCAAACGCTTTGGCAAAGCCGTCCTGCCGGTGCGTGCGTGCGAATTCCGCGATCCGCTGCAGGTTGACGGCAAGTCTTGCCCGAATCTCTTCGGCATTTGCCCGGCTTCCAGATGAGGATGGCGCATTCGCGGCAATGCGGCCGTACGACACGCGCCAGATCCTCCGATCTTCGCGATCGCGGTCCCCCACTTCCCAGCGCGCTTCCCAATAGTCGGAGCCTTTGGGCCTTACAGCTTCAATGAGCCAGCGGCCGCCGCCGCCCACGAATCCCACCAGCATGCGATCGGTGACGTGGTCGTCCCCCACTTTCTTTCCACCCGAAGGGCCATACGTCATACGCAGCGAACTGACACCATCTTCCTTCATGCGGGTGAACCACACGATCGGGTCAAAAGCGTAGTCCGTTTCCAGCCATTTTTCGCCGCCTCTTTTCAGATGGACGAATTTCACGTACTCGCAGAACGCGAACGCACTGTTGCCGGGATAGAAACCCGCCGGATCGAATGGTGGAGTCCCTCCCAGCGCAGCATTCCCCCACGTGATGAGGGCGATGGTTTGCGCAATTGTCCCCTGCACAAGTTCTCCCGGCGTCCGGCTCTCGATGGCCGGCTCTCATGCCGGATATCATGGCACGGGTAAACTAGACTTGGAACACTGGGGACGGGAGAAAACATGTTCGAGACGACGATTGCGGGCAGCCTGCCGAAGCCGGGCTGGCTGGCGGAGACCAACAAGCTCTGGCCGGCGTGGAAGGCCGAGGGCGCGGAGCTGGAGAAGACCAAGCGCGACGCGACGCTGCTGTGGCTGAAGGAGCAGGAGGACGCCGGCATCGACATCGTCAGCGACGGCGAGCAGTCGCGCC